>DAIQOU010000323.1:0-5579 GCA_036787725.1 Bacteroidales bacterium | reverse complement strand
AAAAGGAAACCGGAACTATTCTTTTTACTCCTATAAGAAGAGAGGCTGATGAATTTTTCTTTGTTATTCATGATTCTTAAGATTAAAATTCGTGTGAATTATTGTTAAAGCAAAGGAAAAGATCTTAACTCAAACAGATGGAATAGCTTCGGTTCAAAAAAGATAAAATGGAGACCGTTTTTTATTTTAACTTTTCAAAAAGGATAAATACGGTTCAAAAAGGATAAAATACGGTTCAACCATGAATAAGAAGAGCTCAAATACTTCATTTTAATTCTTTTAATTTGTAAATTTGAACAATTGGAATATTATGATATTATTATGAAACGAATTTGTTTAACCCTTTTGTTGATCCGGTTTTCTTTATTATATTTCAATGCTCAACAGATCTCTGTTACACCTATTATACTAAACAGTCAACTGCCCTCCAATTCGGTGCAACGAATATTTCAAGACAAGGACGGATTCATGTGGTTTGGTACGTTGGACGGATTATGTCGATATGACGGGTATAGAATGTTAATTTTCAAATCCGGATTCAACACACCCAATCTTTTAACGGATAATGAAATAACAGCGTTAGCAGAAGACCATAATAATAACATATGGATCGGAACGAAAAGGGGACTCAATATTTTAAACCGAGAAACATATAATATTTCTCATTTTTCAAACAGCCAAATCCAAGAATCCGAAATAAAAATCATTTGTATTACCTCCGACAAAACAATATGGGTGGGTACTCAGACTTCTATCTACAGGTATAACCGGGATCTCAGTTTTTTAAAAAAATACGACGAGTCAATTCCTTCCATGAGTATAAATCATATTTACGAAGATTCAAAAGGAAATATCTGGGCTACAGTTTGGGGTGAAGGTCTATACAAATACGACAAAGAAAAAGACACCTTTGTCCGGTTTCCTACAATTGACAAAAAGAATAATCCTTTTCGGATTTTTGAAGACCATACAGGACAATTATGGATCGGAACTTGGGGAGATGGTCTTTTCCTTTTTTATCCTCATAAAGAGGAAAAGAACATGTATGTCAAACTTCCTACTTATAACAAAGATAAGAAGATTGAAGAAACTACTTTTTTCAGTATGGCCTATGATAAAAAAAACAATTATATATGGGCCATGTCTTTTTCCGGGATTTTTGCTTTCAAGTACAACAAAGGAACACTTTATCCGGAAAGTGTGGATATAACCGACTTATTTAGAAATTACAATAATATTTTCAGTGAAATAATCCGGGACAAAACCGGAAACTTATGGATAGGCACCTTCAGCGAAGGCATTTTATGTATCAATTTCGACAAACCGTTTATTCAAAATTACGGAATGTCATCCATTAAGTCTCAAATAGGAATTGCTACCAATTTGACAGCTTTGTACAAAAACGATAACGAAATTTGGTTTAATCAGAATCGATACGGATTGGGAATATACGATATAAATAACAAAAAGGTCAAATTATATAATAATTTGAATAATATTGATTTATCAAATATCGCCTGTATTAACGGATTCAGAGCCTATCCGGAAGAAGTCTGGCTGGGAGCAAGTAATTCGCCCATGATATACAGAATGAAAAAGGAAAATGAAGAACCGGTTATTTATAAAACAATCGACTTGACAGAAATTATTACCAATCCGGGACACCCTCAACTATTTCATGAAGACAAAAAAAATAATGTGTGGATAGTAACCAAATCAAACGTATTTATTAAACCGCACGACCGGGATACCATTATAAATGTAGAGTTCTCATTTAATAATATTACCGGTCTTACAGAAGACATAAAGGGAAATATTTGGATCAGTACCTTAAACGAAGGTATTTTTCAGCTTCCGATAACCGGAAATCTGGTATTGGATGAATCCAAAATAAAAAATTATAATTACGATACGGCTAACCAAAGAAGCAATATTACATGTATTTGTGCAGACAACAGCGGAAAGATCCGGGTCGGCACAAAAGAAGGAAATATTATCGTTTATAATACGCTTACCGGAATCCAAACCGATATTACCCGTTCAGTTAAATTGACCGGAGACGGTATTTTAAATATTATTGATGACGATTTCGGAAATATATGGATATCGACCAACAAAAAAATCATAGTTTATAATCCCGAAAATGAGGCTTCACGCACCTTTACCCAAGTAGACGGGGTAATGGTCAATTCTTTTCTTTCCAATTCATATAATAAAGATAAAAACGGTAACATTCTTTTTGGAGGAAATAAAGGACTCTCCATTTTTAATCTTTCGGGAGAACTGTCCGAGCATCCTTCCGAGAATAAGATTTTCATTTCCGATGTCAAAATAAACAATCAATCAATTTTACAAGGAAGTAACGATAACAGATTCAAATTCAACGAACAATACCTTGAATTGAAACCGGAAGATAAAAACATCGAATTTGATTTTTCATCTTTGAACTACACTTTTCCGACTAAAATCCGTTATGCATACAAAATGGAGGGATTAGATGACGAGTGGATATATACAGATGAAGGACGCCAATTTGCCATTTATAATCAATTGAAGAAAGGAATGCACAAATTTATTATTAAAGCCACCGATGAAAACGGTTTATGGGACAACAAAGAAACCGTCTTGAAAATATATAAACACCCTGCTTTTTATGAAACTACCCGAGCTTATATGGTTTATGCAATTCTTATCATTTTAATCGCCTATTATGCCATTACCCGGGCAAAAAGAAGAATAAAATTAATCAACCAACTGAAGATTGCTCAAATAGAAAAAAACAAATCGGAAGAACTGACACAAACGAAACTCCGGTATTTCACCAACATTTCTCATGATTTTCTCACTCCGTTAACCATCATTTCTTGTTTAATAGACGATGCCGAAATTGCCTATAAAGGGAAAATAAAGCACTTCGACTCCATCCGATTGAATTTATCTCGATTAAGACGCCTTTTACAACAAGTGTTGGACTTTAGAAAAATCGAGAGCGGAAATATGAAATTGAAAATTTCATACGGAGACATTTCCGGCTTTATAAAAGATTTATGCTATAATCATTTTCTGGTCTTAATGAAAAAGAAAAACATAAGTTTCTCATTCTCATCCTCTCCAAATCAGATCCAAGCTTATTTTGATGCCGACAAAGTGGATAAAATTGTATTTAATCTGTTGTCCAATGCGTTTAAATATACTCCGGAAAACGGAGAAGTGAAAATAGAGTTGGAGTCGTACAAGAAAGATAAAAATGAATTCTTAAGACTTAAAATAAGTGATACAGGAATCGGGATCTCTCCCGACGATCTCAAAGACATTTTCACTCGCTTTTATAATAATCGGATGAAAGAAGCCGGAGAAACCAACGGAATAGGGCTTTCTTTGACTAAAGAACTGGTGGAAATACATCACGGGGATATTCACGTTGACAGTAAAAAAAATACCGGAACGATTTTCATCATCGAACTTCCTATTAATCGGGAATCTTATAACGAGTCGGAATTGGGCATCTCCGATCAAACAACTCTGCCCGTTAAAGGAGTAGAATGGGTATCCGTTCCGGATGAGGATGAATCGTTAAAGAGCAGGGTCGAACCTTCAAAAACCGCCATCCTTCTGGTCGAAGACAATGAAGAATTATTAATTTTAATGAAAGATATTCTTTCTAAACATTATAATGTAGTCACAGCTATCAATGGTATCGATGCCCAAGACCGTTTAAAGAACCAAGAAATCGACATCATAGTAAGTGATGTGATGATGCCTGAATTAGATGGTTTAAGTTTATGCCGCATCCTTAAAAATGACTTGGAAACAAGTCATATTCCGGTTATTTTATTAACAGCCAAAAACAGCACGGAAGACCGGATCGAGTGTTATAATGCCGGAGCCGATGCCTATATTGCCAAACCTTTTGACCTTAAAGTTCTTGAAGCCAGAATAAATAATTTTCTTGCCAACAAGAAAAATAAACAGAAAGAATTTAAAGGAGATCCCGAAATTAATATCTCCAAATTGGAATACCCTTCTTTAGACGAACAATTTCTGAATAATACAATCAATATAATTGAAGACAACCTTTCAAAAGGAGACTTCGATGTCGTAGTACTGGCTAATAAATTGAATATGTCCAAATCTTCATTGTATCGGAAAATGAAAGCCATGACAGACTTATCTCCGAGAGATTTCATTCGCAATATTCGGTTGAAGCATGCGTGTGCACTACTAAAAGATAAATCTATCTCTATTTCCGAAGTGGCCTATATGGTAGGATTCTCCGATCCGAAATACTTTACGGCTTGCTTCAGACAGGAATTCAATATTACTCCTCGGGATTATCAAAAACAACAACAAGAAACGCCGATCAAACTTTAAAATAGGATGAAGGAAATCCGATAAAACCAACTATCTTAATTAAAAAGAAACCGAAATTAAACTCAGACCGGGTATATCAATCGGATGAATTGGTAAAATATGTTTTGGAAAACAAGACTTATTGCTTACTTTACGTTCAAAATAATTAATCCGGATGAAATCTGCATGCAACAAGTAGCAGTAAAGGGTAAAAACAGGATGCGGATGGCGGATAACCTTAGTATAAAAAATAAAAAATAGCGTATGAAAACAACACGATTCTGTATGTTGGCTTTTCTTTTTTGTTTTTACGGAAAGGGATATGGCGAAGACATAAAAGTCATTAAATCTAAACTGGATGAAGCAACCGTTTTTTTCAAGGGAGCCGAATTGATCCATTCTGCGTCAACCACTTTATCTAAAGGAGATAATGAACTGGTGATTGAGGGACTCAGTGCGCCAATCGACAAAAACAGTTTGAAGATAAAGGCAAGCAACGGCGTTATTGTTTCCGGATTTGAATATTCGATAGATTATCTTTCTGAAACCAAAACCGAGAATCCGTCGATTCAACAATGGCAAGATTCAATTGATATTTATAAAAGATGGATTGAGAAAATAGAAACCGATACCAAAATCGATTCCAACCTTCTTAATTTATTGCAAAAAGGGATTGACAAAAACGTTTCCGGTTCCGAAAAGGGATTGGGAATCGACGAATTGATCAAAACCATGGATTATTATAAGAATCAATCAACAGACATTGCTTATACTCAAATTAAAAACAAACAAAAGAAGGAGGAATACAGCCAAGCCATTGAAAAATGGGAAAACCAACTAAAACAGGAAAGTACCAAGAACAATAAAACTTCCGGAGTATTGAAACTGACATTGTCCTCTCCGGCAACAACTTCTTGTCAATTTACGATCACCTACTATACACAAGCTGCAAGATGGACTCCTTATTATGATATTTTGGTAGAGTCAACCGAACGACCAATCAAAATAGCCTCCAAGGCTAAAGTACGGCAGACTTCCGGATTGGATTGGAACAAAGTAAAGTTAACCTTATCTTCCGCGACACCGAGTTTCGGAAAAGTAGCTCCTTTATTTAGGGCTTGGTTCTTGGATTACACTCAACCGATTGTTGCCATACCTAAAGAATATCATATGGGAATAGCCCAAAATGCCTATTCTTATACGCAAAAACCGGCAAAGAAAAAACCGGC
>DAIQOU010000791.1:0-1634 GCA_036787725.1 Bacteroidales bacterium | reverse complement strand
CATTTTGCAGCAAAACGAAGTTGCGGCTTACGGCAAGTGTGAAAAGCATTCTCGAAATGCCGTGGAAGAAGTTGTTCCGGCAGAGTTATAATTTTTTATAAAATATCTTTTTTGGAACGTCACGTTATGACGGTTTGCCCTTTTATCTTTGTTTCGTCATTCATTAATAATAAAAATAATATGTCTAAAAAGATCGGTTTTTTACAACGATGGATGTTTATTATCGATAAAATTAATTCGCATCCGTACATAAGCAAAGAGGAATTGGAAAGCGCAGTCGAAAATGAGTTGCATACTTACGACGGCGTGGAAGATATAGGCATCAAATCCCGAACCATAGAGCGCGATCTGCATGAAATACGTAGTTCGCCGGCCATGGACATCAGTATCGAATACTGCCGGCAACGAAACGGATACTACATTCCTCAAAACGAAAAATCGTTGTCGAAACTCGAGCGGCTCTTCGAGTTGAGTTCATTGCTTTCGTTCAGCAACTTAAAAGATATTGTTTTTGTTGAGAAACGACAATCGAGGGGATTGGAGCACCGGTTCGGACTGATCGGGGCCATTCGCAAAACGGTCGAAGTGATTATCGAATACCGCAAATTCGACAACTCTTCTCCCAAAGAGGTACGGAGGCTTCGTCCTTATGCCCTCCGCGAATTCAAGAACCGATGGTACCTGCTGGCTATGGAAGTGACTCTCGACTCGGAAAAGAGCAACGTATTGAAAACATGGGGACTGGATCGGATTGAAAAACTGACCGTAACGGGACGAAAATTTCCGAAAAACGATCGGGTCGATTTGACAAGCCAATTTGAACATTGTTTCGGGATTTACTCCAATAAAGACCTGAAGCCGCAGCGGGTTGTGTTGTCTTTTTCTCCTTTGAGCGGACGTTATACCGATTCATGCCCCTTGCACAAAACTCAAAAAACACTTATCCGGGACGAGAAGGAGTTCCGAATCGAGCTTACCGTTAAGCTGACACGCGATTTTATTATGGAACTGCTTTCCTACAGCGAAGGAATGAGGGTGGTAGAACCTGCTTGCCTGAAAGAAACTTTGATCGATATTCACCGGCAAGCCATCCGTTTATTACAGGAAACCGACCCGACACTATAAAAAACAATGGGGAATGGTCCCCTTGTAATTCTAAAAACTTAATTAATTATGGCAATTATTTGTGAGAAAAAGGAGGTTACTCTCAATTTTAAAGAGGGAAAACCTACCATGTATCGGATTGCACCGATCAAACAACAACAAGTCCCTTTCGACAAACTGCTCGATGAAACGTCCAATGCCTGCGGTATCGGAAGGGCACAGGTAAAAGCAAGTGTCGAAGCGCTGTTGGACCGTATGACCATGCTTATGGATTTCGGAATGTCTGTCAAATTGGGCGACTTCGGGACCTTTAAACCCACCATCAGTGTGAAAGCCCAAGCCAATGCCGAAGACTTGAGTGCCGACAATGTGCGGAGAAGAAAGATTCAATTCAGACCGGGAAAGCGATTTAAGACCATGCTCAGCAATATGTCGGTCACTACCCGGGATGATGCGGGTTCGCAGAACAAATCTTCGGAAGAAGAAGGCGGTGATGATTAATCCGGAACTTATCCCCATCGGGAACAAAA
>DAIQOU010000022.1:0-20186 GCA_036787725.1 Bacteroidales bacterium | reverse complement strand
TTGGAATAATTTGCCGGGCTTAATTATATTCATCTTACCAAATAATCATTTAATCATTCTTTATGAAGTTTGTAAGATTGAATTATTCTCAATTTTGAAGGAAACATCATCTTTCGCTTTAGATATTTGTTGTAACCTTATTATTGATGTTTGATTTTATTTTCTTTTTCGGTCTTTTTAGTCCTCTCCTCCGATTAAAAGTGTCTTTAGCGATGCGGTTATCCGAAATGGAGAATCCACTGCACTGACTGCCGGACTTGTTTGACTTTTTACGAATGAACATCCTCAAAAATACGACGGGATACCTTAATCTGTAAATTATTAAAGATGAATCGTTAAAAATTGTATAGATGAAAATAGGGCTGATGACTTGTAAAAAAATAGGTATTATTTTATACCGGATCCACATCATATTGAATAATTACATATTTGAATTCTTTTTGCATTCCTAATTGCTTCACAGCATGTTTCAGTAAATTTCTTATCCCGGTTCCGGAAGCGCTTGCATCCATCTTTACTAAAATTCTTCTTAAATAATACGATTGGATCCGACCGATCACCGGCTTATCCGGGCCGAGTACACGATCTCCCAATGTCGGTTTTAATAAATCGGCATACATTCTGGAACAACCGTCGGCAATATTTTCCTTTTTGTGTTTAAATGTGATTTCAATTAGCCTGAAAAAAGGAGGGTAGCGAAATAAGTATCGCTCTTCGGATTGCAAAAGATACATTCCTTCGTAATTTCTTTCCAGAACAAATTGTATTAATGGGTGTTCCGGATGAGAAGTTTGTAAAATTACTTCTCCCTTTTTGTTTCTTCTTCCGGCTCTTCCCGCTACTTGCAACATCAGTTGAAAAGCCCTTTCATGAGAACGAAAATCGGGAAAATTCATCATGGATTCGGCATTCAGAATTCCGACCAGGCTGACGTTTTCAAAGTCAAGTCCCTTAGATACCATTTGTGTTCCAATCAACACACGAATCCTTCCGCTATCAAATTCATCGATAATTTTCTCATAAGCATTTTTGTGTCGGGTTGTATCTGTGTCCATTCGAGCCACTTGGATATTCGGAAATAAAGACCGGATTTCTTCTTCTACTTTTTCCGTTCCGAAACCGCGGGGACGTAAATCATCATTTCCGCACTCCGGACATACAGAACGGCAAGGATAAGTTGTACCGCAATAGTGACAAACCAAACGGTTTAATTGCTTGTGATAATTCAGGCTTACGTCGCAGCAAGCGCATTTGGGCACCCAATCGCATACCTTACAAAAGGTCATCGGAGCAAATCCTCTGCGATTTTGAAATAGAATAATTTGTTCCCCGGCTGCTAATGTATGATTCATTTTTTCTATCAAGAGTGGTGAAAATAACGTTTTCATCCGTTTTTTTCTTTTCAGCTCTCGAATGTCGACCGGTACGATTTCCGGAAGAGCGCCCGTTTCAAATCTTTTATCCAGTTTGACATATGCATATTTATCGGACCGGGCATTATGGTACGATTCCATCGAAGGAGTAGCGCTTCCCAATAATACCTTAGCCTGATGCAACGTGGCTAATACGATGGCTGCATTTCGCGCATGATACCTGGGTGCAGGGTCTTGTTGTTTGTAGCCCGGTTCATGTTCCTCATCGACTACGATCAGCCCCAACTCCCGGAAAGGCAGGAAAATAGAAGATCGTACACCCAAAATAATTTGATATCCTTCGTCATACAAAAGATTGTTCCAAATTTCTACCCGTTCATTATCATTTATCTTGGAATGATACACTCCTATTTTATTGCCGAATACTTTTTTGAGCCGATAGGTGATTTGAGCCGTTAATGCTATTTCCGGCAGTAAAAATAAAGCTTGTTTTCCGGCTGCGAGTGTTTCGGAAATTAATTGAATGTAGATTTCTGTTTTTCCGGCTGCCGTAATTCCATGGAGTAAACAGACATTTTTGGTCAAGAATCCCTGTTTAATTTGTGAATATGCTTCCTCTTGATGGATATTCAATACATGGGGAGAAATGAGTGGCTCATTTTGGGTATGTAAACGACTGACTTCTTTTTCATATATTTCCAATATTTCTTTTTTTATCAACGCCGTTAAAGCAGCTTCCTTCGATTTGTCGGATACTAATTTTTTTTTGGAGACTTCTTTTGGCTGTTCCGAAAAACTTCCCGATCGATCTAAAAACTCCAATAACAATTTTTCTTGCTTGGGAGCCCGTTTCATCTTTTCAAGGCTAGTTAATAATGCTTCTTCATCCTTCAAGTAATCGGGAGCTAGCCGAATATATGTTTCTGTTTTTGGTTTATACTTGGATGATCTTTCCGATCGGAACCCGGAGGGCAGCACGGCTTTGTATACCTCTCCTCGAGTACATAAATAATAATCGGCTAACCAATCCCAGAATTGGAGTTGATAGGATCGCACCACAGGTTCTTCCGATTCTAACAAAAGGATCGGTTTAATTTGAAAATCCGGAGGCGGGATGTTCATTCGGATGTCGGCAACAATTCCGGAGTAATGCTTCCTTCCAAACTCTACCAATACCAAACACCCTTGTTTTATTTTGTTTTGTAATTCCGGCGGAACACAGTAAGTGTAGGTATTTCCGGCAGATACCGGGATGATTACTTCAACATACATTTTTTTGCCTTTATACTTTACCTGACAAAATTAGAAAAAAACAGTGGCTGCGAGAGACAAGGTTCTGTTTTTTGCATTAAATTCTTTCTGTTGATAATTATCGGTTAGTCCGATCTCGTAATTGACACCCAGTTGAACGAGTTTTATCAGTTCGACTCCTGCTCCCACATTTACTCCGGCTTGGAAAGACTTGGCTTTCCATTGATCGGACACGTTTTCATAGGCTCCTTTGACAGAGTTGTCGTCGGATAATTTAAATCCGATATAAGGTCCGGCAGCCAGATAGAACTTGATGGCCGGCAGAGCGAATTTGTATTTTAAATTTACCGGTACATCTAAGTAGTTTCCTTTGATGGTTTGTTCCCCGTTTTGTTCCGATACAGAGAATCCTTTTCTGGAAAATAAAAGGGCAGCATCTACACCAAAAGGTAAATTAGGCATTAAATCAATGACCGGACCTATATGAAAACCCGTTATGTTATCATTGTCCATGACATCTTTGTTAAAATGAACTTTAGAAATATTTACCCCTCCTCTTATTCCCAATCGTAGCTGAGCGGTTGCCGAAAAAGTACAGAAAAATCCGACCACTGTAATGATAATATATTTTTTCATAAGAACACGTTTATATATTATTAAATTAAAAATTGCATATGAAACCGGCATACCTGATACCGAATGTTCTTAGAAATAACGTTTTACGAAAACGTTTGGATTAAAATAATTGAAAAATAAGAAGATATTAACAATTTTCAATTGCCGATAATGACTTATTCATTTATTATTTTTTTCTTTCCGGCTGTGTGTTTTTCGTGAAACAAGCCGAGGTTATATATCCCCGTTCAGCCATAAAAACAGTAAAGTGATAACTCCTATTCCTATTAAAACAGCAATCATTATTTTACCGGGACTGTAAGGACGTTCTCCGGTAATATAGCCTGTACGCCCGTTAACGAAAAAATGATAGAGTTGATTATGATAGGAATAGCAAGCGATATAAACCGGAAGTAAAATCAGTTTGAATTTAACATCGCAGAATCGTGTATTTTTTGAATTCACTTGTTGTTTATCTCCTCCGATATCTTGTCTGACGGCCCGATCGATACGAGGTTCCATAACTTGTTTGGCTTGCTTGTATCCGTCGGTTGCATTCAATCCATATTTTTCGGTAATAAAACCGCTCAAAAATCGATTATCTGCTTCTGCCAGATTTTTCATATCCCAGTTTTGAAGTTTATTCAGAGTCATTTTTGGGACCATTCCGGACGCAGGGATCATTATGTCATCAAAAAACAACGAGATATGTCCGCTTCGGTGGGACCATCGGGTTTTTGTTTCGGTACGCCGCTCTTTCCCGGAACCCACAGTCACTGTATAGTTATCTCCTCTCATTCCCGTATAGTCGGTTTCTGTTCGTGCGTCGTAAGTCCAGCAAGGGATATACACTCCTTGCAGGTTATCCGATAATAAGGCTCGTTTTTTTAAGTTCTTGGGAGCGAACAAACGACTCTTCAGCCACGCATTCAAATAGTTCTGTAATTCTTTGTCTGCCACTTTAAAAGGCAACAAATAAGAAGGTTGAATGAGACGTTCTTCATGTGTATCCGATTCTATGAAGGGTGTATTGCAATAGGGGCATTGAGATGATTTAATATTTTCTTCAAAGGTGGATTTAGCTCCGCATTTACGGCAATCAATGACTTTCTTCGTTTGTGTATTTAATCGTTCTACGGTAAGCGCATGCCGGTAAAAATCTAGTTCTTGGATTTCCCGGATCTCTTGTGTTTCAATAGTGCTTTCAGCTCCGCAGTATTCGCAATGAAGTGAATTTGTACCCGGTTTATACTTAAGCGAAGCCCCGCAACTCGTACATGGATAAAGTTCGCTTCCTATCGATTTGTTTTCAATGGTTTCAGGCATAGATTAATCTTGTTTTGGAAGGGAAGGAGGGACCATTGTCCATAAATCTTGGAGATCGGGTTGGTCGCCGGCAAACATCCAATCGATGAATCCTTTTTTCCACACATACGTTTTTTTTGTCAGGATCCGGTTGAACGCCAATTCTTTTAATTTGACATAATCAAACGGCCCGGCTTGTTTTCCTTCCAACACCAAGTAATAAGCCGGTTTGTCGGGGACCGGACCGGGAGTAGGCGAAGCCGGTTGAGGATGTTGGCCGGAACCGGACATGGCTTGAGTCATGGATTGGGCCATGGCCATTCCGGCTCCCAGTCCCAACCCCATTCCGGCTGTTCCCGAAGGATTTCCGGCTGCCGTTTCCATTGATTTGGCAGCTTTTAATTTCATCAGCTTATCCAAATCTATCTTTTCCAGACGACTAAGCTCAAATATTTCCTTCTTGATCTCTTCCGGCATAGAAATATTTTCGATCAGAAATTTGGTGACATCCATTCCGTAGGCTGCAAAATCGTCTTTCATATAACCGAAAATAGCCCGGGAAAGTTCGTTCAGATTAGCAGCATATGATTCTATAGGTAAGTTGGTTTCTCCGGCGGCGTCGCTAAAGCGGGTGACAATAATGCTTTTTAGCTGTTCTTTTATGTGTTGAGTGGTAAAGGTTTGATTGGTTCCTACCACTTCCCGTATGAATACGGAGGCATCGGTAACTTTGAAAGAATAAAGCCCGAAGGCCCGGATCTCAATCATACCAAAACGATTGTCGTTGAGTATAATGGGATTTTTTGTTCCCCATTTCTGATCCAGAAAGTTTTTGGTACTTATAAAATATACTTCTGCTTTAAATGGACTGTTGAATCCATATTTCCATCCTTGCAGTGTACTTAGTATGGGAAGGTTTTGGGTACTGAGGGTATAAGTTCCCGGGAGGAAAATATCTGCAAGTTGCCCTTCATTTACAAAAACAGCTGTTTGGCCTTCCCGGACAACGAGTTTTGCATTGTTCTTTATCTCATTGTTATAACGTTCAAAACGATACACAATCGTATCTTGTGTATTATCCAAAAATTCGATGATGTCAATGAGTTCTCCTCTCAGTTTATTCCAAAAGCTCATACTTCTCTGTTTTTTATTTGTTAAGAATATTTTTTCAAATATATATCATTTTAGGAGAATTCGGTTAGTTTATCCCAACGAATCATCCTTCTCTTTATTACTTTCCCTATATTCTTTGGGTGTTTTACCGTATCGTTTGGAAAATTCTTTATAAAAATGAGAACGGTTGGAAAATCCGACTTTGTACATGACTTCCTGAACGGTAAGCGTCGAAGTCACCATCAGTTTGGCTGCCTGTTTAATCCGGATTTCTTTTATAAATTCGTTGGGAGGGGATTGATTTAATTCTTTCAACCTTCGATAGAGGTTGCGAAGTCCGATTTGCAGACATTCAGCCAACTGTTCCGGAGAAAAACCGTTATTGTCCATATTCTGATGAATAGCATCTGCTACAGACAGCAGAAACTCTTTGTCTTCCTTTTGTAACAATCGACCATTATTGAATTCAAAGGCACCGGCTGAAGAATTGTAATATTCTTCCAAGTTTTTTTTGTTTTTGATTTGATGACGGACTACGGTTTTCAGGTACTCGGCATGGAAAGGCTTGGAAACATAAGCATCCGCGCCGGATTCTATTCCCGTAATTTTATCTTCATTACTGTTTTTGGCAGAAAGAATAACCAACGGAATGTGCATGGTATGTCTGTTCCTTTTAATCTGTTGAGTCAACGTGATCCCGTCGATTCCGGGCATCATAATATCTGTTATGATCAGATCGGGCATTTCTTTTTTTAACATCTCTAATCCCTCTTTGCCATTTTCAGCAGCATGTATAATGTATTCGTCCGATAAAATATCTTTCAACATCCATAATAAATCCCGATTGTCGTCTATAATAAGAATATGCTCTTTCGATTGTCCGTTGATTTTTTGTGCCGGAGTTGATAATCCTTCTCGGGTTGGTTTGTATATTGGAGAGATGCTTTTTCCTGTTGTTGTTTCTGCAATTGTATTTTCCGGACTCATATTTCCCGGCTCTTGCCAAGGTAAAATGACCGTAAATTCCGCATATTCATTTATTTTGCTTTCTACCTGAATGGTTCCGTGCAGTGACTCTGTCAGACTGTGGCAAATGGCCAACCCTAATCCGTTTCGGGAAGACAATCCTTTAATGCTGTTTTCTTTTACATTATCCAACACGGAATATCGGTTAAATATCAGTGGAATGTTTTCTTCCGGAATCCCTTTGCCCGTATTATATACTTTCAATTTAAGTAATTTTCCATCTTCTTCTACGGAGACGCGAATACATCCGCCTTCCGGAGTATATTTGAATGCATTTGAAATAAGATTGCTTGCAATTTTCATATAATAATCCTTATCCGTGTTCCATTCTGTATCGGAAGAGATGATATTAAACCGGATATGATTTTGTTCTGCCATTTCATTGAAAGAGGCTGCTATATCCCATGTCAGCTTGCCAACATTCGTTTTTTCGATACGACAAGGTTTGTTTCCGGTTTCGATGCGTCGAAAATCAATGATTTCTTGGATCAGTGCATTTAGCCGTTCGGTGTTGGACTTAATGATTTGGGTATACTTTTTAATAAAAGGATCGATGTTATCATGTGACAGAATGCGTTCGCAAGGACCGTGTATTAAGGTGAGCGGAGTTGAAAATTCATGAGTAATATTGGTGAAAAAGCGTAGCTTTCCTTCATACATTTCTTCTTTGTATTTCTGTTCCAATCGAAGATCTGCATTCCTTTTTCTTTTTTCATACCTTCGTTTTATATAGTGAAAAATTCCGACAACAGCTCCTACCGCCAGTAAAATATATGTGATTTTAGCATACACTGTGAGATACCAAGGCGGTAGGATGACAATCCGAAGACTTTGGATTCTGCCTTCATCTTCATCGGTTCCGGCATTATACTTGACCCGGAGTGTATAACTTCCGGGAGCTATATTTGTAAATTGAGCTTCATTGGAATAGGTTTCCATCCATACATCACTGAAATTTTCCAGCCGATATGAATAACTGTTGTTCATGCCGTTCATAAAATCTAAGGCTGTAAAAGAGATTGCGAAGAAATTCTGTTTGTTTTTCAATTCTATGTAAGGGATCCCGTTTTCTTCCCGTTCAAAATCAAGAATCCTGTAATCGTTATTGAAGATACGGACCTTGGTGAACCGGATTTGCGGAATGAATTTCTCGTGTTCTGTTTCTTCCTTTTTTATTTCGACCACTCCATCCACGCCTCCGAAAAAACACAATCCGGTTTGTTCTTCTATGAAGTAAGCGTTATCGCAAAATTCCACTGTTTTTAATCCCGTTTTATGATTGAAATTCCGGAAAGATCCGCTTTTCGGATCAAACAGAATAATACCGGTATTGCTGCTTAACCATAATTTTCCGTCGGAAGCATCTAAAATACCGTGTATTGTATTGTTGGGCAATCCGTCGTTTTCATTGTAATTTTTATATTTATAGCTTCCGTCCGGAAACATTTCCAGGCGTATCAAACCGTAGCTGGTTCCCACCCACAGGATGCAGTTGTCATCCCGGAAAATACACAATACATCATTCATGGGAGCGATCCCGTTTTCTTCAAAAGAAATAAGCTTGTATGTTTCTGTCTTGGAGTTAAACCTTATGATACCGTTTCCTCTGACTCCGATCCAAATAATGGAATCACTTTCCGGATACAGTGAGTAAATTTGATTGTAGGGTTGGTTATTTTTCAATTCAAATTGAAAACGTTGAGAACTGTTGACATTCAATTGGTGGTTTAAGGATTCTATCTTCATTTTCAGGAGTGAATTCCCGGAGGCAATCCATAGGGTAGAATCCCGACTTTCAATTAAAGAATGAACCTGAATAATCGTGTTGGCGGTATGATTTTTGAGTTTGTGTATTTTTTGATCTCGGTAGGAATAATAGCTGATTCCCGGTCCGTCGGATCCCATCCACAACACATTATATGTAGGGCTTTTTTCAAAAGCAAATACATTATTATTATTTAAACCGTTTTCGGTAGTGTAGTGAATAATATCTTCCGGAGCATAATCCTTTTTGTTTGCATACTCTTTAATGCAGATAACTCCGTTATCTTTGGTTCCCATCCATAAATTGTGCAGAGAATCCGTAAACAATGCTCTTACCGGTCTTTGTTTCTTTACAGGTAATTGAGACAAGGTGAGGTTCCTGAAAGTATAGTCCTCTTTTGTCCATGCATACACGCCTTGCCCGTCGGTACCGATCCACACAATGTTTTGTTTTTCATCTTTTCGGAGAGAGAAAACACCGCAATTGATTTCGATGTTTTCTTCTTTGTAATTGTTTTTGGCTTGCAGACGGATAAGTCCGTTCGTGGTGAAACCTATCAACAGATCATTATCATCATATATAATGGACGAAATCTGCCCGTTTTCTTTGATAAGAGAGGAGATATTTCGGATAAATATTGTTTTTCCTGTATCGATACTGTACAAATCCCCTTCGGTATCTGTAAATATTACTCTTTCGCGGCTAAAAGAAACGAATCGAATCGGCCGTGGATGAGGATAATCTTGGTTTCGATGGAGTTGAGGACGATTTTTGTCCGGGAAAGAAATGGTATATTTTTCAAGAGTGCCTCCGTGATTTATCCAAATAGTATCCTTTGTATCTGTAAATAGTCCCGAGATTTGCCTGAATTGTCGGTCCGATCGGATGGGCAGATCAATGAAAGCATGTTGTGATTCATCGTAAAAAGAAAGGATGCCCGGCTTTCCATATACATACAGGTTTCCGTTGCTGTCAGTCGAAATATATGAATTTTCTTTGAATTCGGTATGATATTCGACAACCATATCCTCTTTTTTGGAGAATTTGTTAAGTCCCCATTTCGTATTTATCCACAGATAATCTCCTTTTGTTTCGACCATATTTCGAATCACATTACTTGACAGACTGTAGCGGTTATTGATATCGGGTTTATAGATCCGAATATTTCTGCCGTCGTATCGGTTTAGTCCGTCGAAAGTGCCGATCCAGAGGAAGCGTTCGGTGTCTTGGAACAAACAAAAAACAGAGCTGTTTGACAGGCCGTCGCGTCCGGTTATCTGCCTCAGATTATAAGCGAAAGTACCGGTCGGAATTGAAAAACAGGAAATAAGGATAAAAAGTCGAATGTAAAATGTCATGTTCTCAACACTGTTTTGTTTGTCCTTTCTACAAAGATAAATTATTTGGGCACTTTTTATAAAATAGATTTTGTTAAATGACCGGAATAGATGTATATGCTTGTGCTAAAAGTGTATATTTCCGTCTGTAGTCCGGTTTGTATTCATTTTTGGCAGAGGATAGAACAGAACTTATTGGGCTTGGAATTATATTTGATCCCGGGATGAAATAAGAAATAAGACTCACTAAAATAATGATAAGAATGATTGAAATGAAAAAACTGTTAGGTTTGGTTTTGCTCCTTATGACAAGTGTTTTTGTAATGGGGAAGCAACCTGTTAATTATGCAGGAGAGGATGATCGCATTTGGCTTGATTCCCAAGAAGGTCGGCAAGGAAATTATGTGTGGAAAATGAAAAAAGCCGGAGAGGTAAAAGAGATTCCGGAAAAAATGTCTGTTCCCGGATACAATACGGATGGATGGTTGCCGGCCATTGTGCCGGGAACGGTATTAAATTCATTGGTTCACAATAAGGTATATCCGGAGCCCTATTGGGGTATTAATAATAAGTTGGAATCCAAACAAATCCCGGATATTTCGGAAACGGGACGGGATTTCTATACCTATTGGTTTCGTACGGAGTTTGAGATACCTTCTTCTTTTGAGGGACGGTATATTTGGATTCAACCCGACGGAATTAATTATCGCGCTGAAATATGGATCAACGGGAACTTACTGAGCACCATGAATGGAATGTTTACGAATGATTATATTGATATTACCGAATGGGCGAATGTAGGAGGTAAGAATGCATTGGCGATTAAAGTGCTTCCGGTGGACGTTCCCGGAACAACCAAGCCTAAAAAATGGGGTGCTCCGGGTGAGTTTCATAATGGCGGAAATGGTAATATCGGTTTGAATACGACTATGCTTATGTCTGTGGGATGGGACTTTACTTTTATGGACGGCATTCGTGACCGGAATACCGGAATCTGGAAAAGTATTTCCTTATATTCTACCGGAAAGATCGTGTTAAGACATCCGTTTGTTAAATCCGAGTTGAACAAACCTCATTACAATGTGGCGCGGGAACATATTTCCGTAGAAGTAGTCAATCCTTCCAGCTCGGTCGATACCGTCACTTGTTTGGTAAAAGGAGAAATTGTAGGAGAAAATATTCATTTTGAAAAATCGATCCGGATACTGAGAGGAGAAGAGTTGAAATTATCGTTTGCTCCGGAGGAGTTCCCTCAACTTATTATTAAGGAACCGCGTTTGTGGTGGCCGGTCAATAAAGGCCCGCAAAACCTGTATGAAGTAAAGCTGACAGCATATGTAGAGGGTGTGGAATGTCATTCGGTACGTACACGCTTCGGTATTCGTGAAATTACTTCCGATCGGAATACGCCGGATAAATCCCGGGTGTTTTATGTAAACGGGAAGCGGATCTTTATTCGCGGAACCAACTGGATCCCGGAAGCAATGCTCCGCAGTAATGACGAACGGATGTACGCCGAGTTGCGTTATACCCGACAAAGCGGGGTTAATTTATTACGGTTCTGGGGAGGAGGAATTGCCGAATCCGATTATTTTTATCAGTTGTGCGATGAACTGGGTTTCTTGGTTTGGCAAGAGTTTTGGATGACCGGAGATACGCGTCATCCGCATGATAAGGCGGTTTATTTCGGAAATGTTATATCTACTGTAAAACGGATTCGTAATCATCCTTGTATTGCTTACTACGTCGCATCCAATGAGAGTTCGGAAATGACCGGTACACGCGAATTACTGATGGCATTGGACGGAACGCGAGGATACCAAATGCAATCGGAATGTGACGGAGTGCATGACGGCAGTCCGTATAAACAGGTTAATCCGATGCAACATTATGAAAATACGGCTTCTCCTCGCGGAAGCCGGGTAGACGGATTCAATCCGGAATATGGAGCGCCCACGCTTCCCACCGTTGAGTGTTTACGGGAAATGATGGACGAAAAAGACCTCTGGCCCGTTAATAAAGAAGTGTGGGATTATTTGGACGGCAACGGTTTTCATCTGATGACCACTATGTATAAAGAATTGACCGATAATTACGGAAAATCATCTTCTATCGATGAGTTTGCTCAAAAGGCTCAGTTTGTAGGTGCTGTTAACTCCAAGTCTATTTGGGAAGTATGGAATTACAATAAGTTGGATTACGGCGATCGTTTTGCTTCCGGATTATTGTTCTGGTATCATAACAGCCCCGTTCGCCAGGTGTGTGCCAATATGTGGGACTGGTCGTTGGAGCCGACCGCTTCTTTGTATCATACTGCCAATTCGTTGCAGCCGTTACATCCTCAGTTTGATTATTTGAAGAATACCGTTTCCGTTATAAATGATTATTATCGGGAGTTTACCGGATACACTGTTTCGGCAGAAGTATATGACTTGAATTCGAAAAAAGTATATACCCGATCGGCTTCGGTTAATCTTCCTTCAGACGGAGTGGCGAATGATGTATTTACTATCGATTTCCCCGAAAATATTACGCAAGTACATTTTATTAAATTGCGTTTGAAAGACGAAAAAGGAAAAGAAGTGTCGTCCAATTTTTATTGGCGTTCGAATGATAAGTATGAAGGAAAAGAAACCCTTACGGGACCGGCCGCTTCCGGATTTGAGGATCTGAGCAAGTTGAAAAAGGCGAACCTGAACAGTTCCTATAAAATCCGAAAAGAAAACGAACTGTTCTTTATAGACATACTGTTGAAAAATACGTCTTCTTCCATTGCTTTTTTTAATCAGTTGCAGTTGCTTGACAATAATTCGGCGCCCGTACGTCCGTCTTTCTATACCGATAATTTCTTTTCGTTATTGCCCGGAGAAAGTAAGTCTATAACAATCGAGACGGCAGAAAAGAATATCCAAAAGATCGCTCCGAAGCTGGTAATAAAAGGATGGAATATTGAACGAAAAGAATTTTTACTTAAGAAATAACCGCTTTTCTTAAAAAAAAGAGCCGATCCGAGAATCATAACAGGCCAAACGAGGATAACCGATTCATTGTCTATAATTGGTAAAATCCTCCGTTTGGCTTGTTTTCTTTTTCCTTTTATCGGTTTTTTTATTCCTTTTGAATCTTTTACTGTTGTAGGAAGATTTTTTTAAGAGATAAAAAGAATGTCATATCTTTGAAGTCGATTCATTTATCATATCGAGAATCTTATTTTTGTTTTCGGTGAAATCTTAATACCTGAGTGAAATGAGAAAGAAAAACAGAGCAACCCTTTTACGAAAATCGTTCATTTCCCTGTTGGGATCGGTGTTTTTATTTGCGTGCACTACTTCTCCGGAGCCGGAGACGAAGCAACCCCCGTTGAAATTGTGGTATGATAAACCGGCTGAAGAGTGGATGACTTCCGCTTTACCTCTCGGGAACGGAGAGTTGGGCGGGATGTTTTTCGGAGGGGTCGAGAAAGAACGAATGCAGTTTAATGAAAAAACACTTTGGACCGGAAATCGTGAGGTACGAGGTGCTTATCAGAATTTTGGAGAATTGGTATTGGAATTTCCGGAACATACTTCGTATACCGATTATCGTCGGGAACTTAATTTGGACGAAGCTGTCGGGCTGGTAAGCTACCAAGTGGGAGAGATCCGCTATGTGCGGGAATATTTTGCGAGTAATCCCGACAGTGTGATTGTAATGCGAATCACTACTCCCGGCCATACCGGCCAACTTCATTTTACAGTTAGTTTGACGGATGCCCGGCCCGGTGTGACAACCGTTTCCGAAAATACAATGCAAATTACCGGAACGTTGGATCTCATTTCTTATGAAGCACAAGTCCGAGTGTTGAATGAGGGAGGTGCGATTACAGCCGACACGAGTAAAATAACGGTTTCGGGAGCCGATGCCGTAACTGTTTTATTGACGGGAGCTACCAATTATAATATCGCTTCCAATGATTATGTCGGAGAAACAAAGGAACAATTGCATGCCCGAATGGAGCAGCGGATGACCCGTGCTTCCTCCAAAACCTTCGATGGATTAAAATCAGCCCATTTGGCAGACTATCAACCGCTATTTGAAAGGGTTAAATTGGATTTGGGGGTAGAGATGCCTCGCATGACGACGGATGTACTGCTTCGTTCTTATCGTGAGAGTGCATATCTCGATATTTTGTATTTTCAATACGGTCGTTACCTGATGTTAAGTTCGTCGAGGGGAATGAACCTGCCCAACAACCTCCAAGGAATCTGGAACAACAGCAATACTCCTCCTTGGGAATCGGACATTCATACCAATATCAACATTCAAATGAATTACTGGCCCGCAGAAAACACCAATCTTCCGGAATGCCATATGCCTTTTATTAATTATGTGGCAACAGAAGCTTTAAGGGAAGGAGGTACATTTCGGGAAGTGGCAAGAAGCGAGAATAACAGGGGATGGGCCGTTAAAACACAATCTACTGTTTTTGCTCATACCGATTGGAATATCAATCGGCCGGCGAATGCGTGGTATTGTATGCACCTGTGGCAGCATTTTGCGTACACTTGTGATACGGCTTATTTGCGGAATACGGCTTTTCCCGTAATGAAAAGCACATGCGAATATTGGTTTGACCGGCTGAAAGAAAATGCAGAAGGAAAGCTGATAGCGCCCGATGAATGGTCGCCGGAACAAGGTCCTTGGGAAGACGGTACAGCTTATGCTCAACAACTCATTTGGGAACTGTTTGACCAAACGTTGAAAGCTGTTGAAGCACTGTATTTGAATGATTCGTTTACGGCCGAATTAACGGAAAAGTTCAAGAGGTTGGATAACGGACTTGCTGTCGGAGATTGGGGCCAAATCAAGGAATGGAAAGAAGATCCTGATCAATTGGATGTATTTGGAAATCAACATCGCCATCTATCTCAATTGATCGCTTTATATCCGGGTAATCATATATCCTATCATTTGGACCGTAAATTGGCTGATGCTGCTAAGAAAACACTGGAATCCCGTGGAGACGAAGGTACCGGATGGAGCCGTGCGTGGAAAATAGTCTGTTGGGCCCGTTTGTTTGATGGAGATCATGCCTATAAATTACTGAAATCAGCATTAAATCCGACAAATGTTACAAAATTAAGCATGGATAATGATGCCGGAGGCGTTTATGAAAACCTGTTGGATGCACATCCTCCTTTTCAGATTGACGGGAACTTTGGTGCAACGACAGGTATCGCCGAGATGCTGGTTCAAAGTAATTTGAACTTTATTCATTTACTCCCGGCCTTACCCTCGGTGTGGCCTCAGGGAAGCTTTAAAGGATTAAAAGCGGAAGGTAATTTTACGATCGATCTTTGGTGGGAGAACAGCCAACCGACCCTGTGCAGGATTTATTCCGGCTCGGGAGCCGATTGTAATGTATATTACCCCGACATACAAGTAAGGAAAATAAAGGATAAAGGCGGAAAGGAGATACCTTTTCAAAAAGAAGGAGCACACACGATTTCTTTCCCGACGAAAAAAGGAGAAGAGTATATTCTTTCTTTTATATTCTGATACCGGGTTACACCGGATTGCAAAGGAGAGAGAAAACGAGAAAAGGATGAAGGGCATGCAATAAAATAATATCTTGTGATAATTGAGAATAAGCATCTTTTCAGGAAGGAAAGTTCCTCGAAAAGATGTTTTTCATTTAGAAGTAAATCGAATTGGTTAGTCAGCATGGGTCAGTATGGTGATTTTGTAAAAATAGGCTTTTTGAGCTTTGTAGTGCTGTTTTTGAAATAAACCGGTAATTAAAATCGAAAGATTGGGAAAAAACGGTTAACTTTGTTATCGTTATCAAAAACAGTGGAAGATATATAAAATTCTAGATATTGATTAATACGGTTAAAAGTGATAAATTTTCATTTTCCTTGCTGTTTGAGAAACTTAGTTCTATATCAATTTATAAAACACAAAAATTAAATTTATGACGCCTAAAAGATTCAAAGGAGAATGGCCGAAAATCGGTATCCGGCCGACGATTGACGGACGTATGGGAGGAGTGAGAGAATCCCTTGAGGTACAAACGATGAATATGGCTAAAGGGGTTGTTCAACTGTTGACAAGTACGTTAAAATATCCGGATGGAACTCCGGTAGAATGTGTTATTTCCGATTCTACGATTGGTCGTGTGCCGGAGAGCGCTGCTTGTGCCGAAAAATTCAGAAAGGAAGGAGTTGGCGTGACCATAACCGTTACTCCTTGCTGGTGTTACGGAAGCGAAACGATGGATATGGATCCGCATACCGTGAAGGCAGTATGGGGATTTAATGGAACGGAACGTCCCGGAGCGGTATATTTGGCAGCCGTATTGGCTGCTCATGCACAAAAAGGATTACCTGCTTTTGGAATTTACGGACATGATGTGCAGGATTTAAATGATACTTCCATGCCCGGCGATGTGACCGAAAAACTGCTTCGTTTTGCCAAAGCCGGCTTGGCCGTAAGTATTATGAGAGGCAAATCTTATTTGTCAATCGGCGCTGTTTGTATGGGTATTGCCGGATCGATCGTCAATACGGACTTCTTTGAAGATTATTTGGGAATGCGTTGCGAAGGTATTGATGAAGTGGAGATTATTCGCCGCATGGAAAAGGGAATATACGACAAGGAAGAGTTTGAAAAAGCATTGGCGTGGGCCAAAGCAAACTGTAAGGAAGGAGAGGATATTATTAACCGTCCGGATCTGGTGAAAGACAAAGCCGGAAAGGATGAAGACTGGGAGTTTGCCGTAAAGATGACCTTGATTGTACGGGATCTGATGATCGGCAATTCCAAATTGAAAGAGATGGGATTCGGTGAAGAATCATTGGGGCATAATGCCATTGCCGGCGGTTTCCAAGGACAACGTCAGTGGACCGATTTTTATCCTAACGGAGATTTTACCGAAGCGATGTTAAATTCTTCTTTCGATTGGTCCGGGGTGCGTCCTCCCTTTGTGTTGGCTACCGAAAATGATGCATTGAACGGAACCGCCATGTTGTTTGGAAACTTGCTGACCAACACCGCTCAGATATTTGCGGATGTTCGTACTTATTGGAGTCCGGAGGCCGTAAAACGAGTAACCGGAAAAGAATTGACGGGCTTGGCCGGAAACGGAATTATCCATCTCATCAATTCGGGAGCGGCTTCTTTGGACGGATCGGGCCGTCAACAGGATAAAGACGGAAATCCGGTGATGAAACCTTTTTGGGAAATATCCCAACCGGAAGCGGATGCTTGTTTGGAAGCCACTACGTGGATGCCGGCTAACCGCGAATATTTCAGAGGAGGCGGTTTCTCTTCTAAATTCTTATCCAAGGGAGGCATGCCTTGTACAATGGTTCGGTTGAATTTGGTAAAAGGGTTGGGACCGGTGTTGCAGTTGGCTGAAGGATGGACGGTTGAGGTAGATCCCGAAGTACATAAGATATTGGATGATCGTACCGATAAAGGATGGCCTACTACTTGGTTCGCTCCCCGATTGACCGACGATCCTTGTTTCCAAGATGTGTATTCGGTGATGAATAATTGGGGTGCCAATCACGGATCGATCAGCTACGGACATATCGGGGCCGATTTGATTACTTTGGCTTCCATGTTGCGCATTCCGGTTTGTATGCATAATGTGGATAAAGGCGCTATTTTTCGTCCGGCTGCTTGGAATGCATTCGGAATGGATAAAGAAGGAGCTGATTATCGGGCTTGCCAAGTTTACGGACCGCTTTATAAGTAAGGTTTTAATATAGAAATATACAGGATCGAGCGGGCTGTCTCAAAAGACCGGGTATTTCCCGGATAGGTTACGAACCGGATGCAATTGCCCCAACAAGTAGAAAATAGCCTTAGGCTGCTAACCTCTGTAGGCAGTGGTCTCAGACCACTGTAAAAGGCGAATCCCCTTACCTCTTCCAAAGCTTCCGTCAGGTGGCTGACAGATAAAAGGTGAGCGTGTGTCAAAAGGCGGGTATTTTCCAACCTGATGATGATCGTAAGCAATTACCCCGGAAGGGGTAAAATCCGGATAACCCCGAGTGCAACTCGGGGAGAGGAGGAGTCCCTCCACAACAACCCCGAAGGGGTTGAACCCGCTTCGGGGTTACAAAGAACGTTTGGGCATTTGAGACAGCCTCGCGGATCATTATTAATACAGAAAGTTATGATAACAGATAAATATTTTTCGGAATTTACCGATCAGGCCCGACGAGTCGGTTGTGTCGGTTTACAATTGTGCAGTAGCGGAAATCTTTCCTGGAGAGTAGAAGAAGATACGGCATTGGTGTCGGGTACGGGTTCTTGGCTTCCCCGGCTTACTGCGGATAAAGTCGCGGTGTGTTCTATTTCTAAAGGAGAACCGATCTCCGGAGCAAAACCCTCCATGGAAAGCAGTTTTCATTTAGGGGTGTTGAGACAACGGAAGGATGTAAATGTGGTTTTGCATTTTCAGTCCGAATATGCAACGGCTGTTGCTTGCATGAAAAATAAACCGACCGATTTTAACGTTACGGCAGAAGTGCCTTGTTATTGCGGACGGGAAATCCCGGTGATTCCTTATTTTCGTCCCGGATCTCCGGAATTGGCAAAGGCAGTTACGGAAGCATTGACGAATCATGATACCGCTTTATTAAGCAAGCACGGTCAAGTGGTTTGCGGGAAAGATTTTGACGATGCTTTTCAAAAAGCCGTATTCTTTGAAATGGCTTGCCGAATTATTGTGCAAGCCGGACCGGGCAATTATCTCACTTTGACTCCGGAAGAAATAGATGATCTGGATAAATACATTTTAGGAAAGAAGTGATTTCCTGCTTTCAAAGAAAAGAAAGTCGGGAAGTTTTTTAGACAAGAGGTTCTCTCAAAAGACCGGGTATTTCCTGAAGAGCACCCCCGTTAAACCGGAAATGAAAAGTTAGGAATGAGAAATTAAAAACTAACATTTCCGGTTCCTGGTTTCAAAGGCGGGCCACCGGAAAAACCCGGTTTTGAAAAGTGCATTTAAGCGAGGGTTGCGGGTAACTCCCGGCCAGACAATAACTGACTTTAACTTATTGACAAATCTATCTCATAGGAAAGAATTCTGACAAATTCTATGGTAAAGTCTCGGTCTGTGAAATAAGAACCCCTTGTAAAGCTTAGCCATATGAATAAGATTACTATGAAAATGAGCCCCGGAATGGCTTGACCATATCCGATAAATGATGAAAGAAATCCTGATAATTAAAAATCATCCGTAGTGATAATTGCCTTTTTTAAAGATTCATACAGGAATGTATTTATGCTTAGATAGCCGTCTTTGACATCGTTCAATATTTTCATCTCCCTATTCTTCCTTTCCCATTTATTATTGATCTTTGTCTTTTTCTTATCTTTATATTGAGGAATTTCATCCAAACTTAATTTATAATTACTTAGAACTTTTTCATACTGAGAATCCATTCTCCAAGTAGGAGAAGAATTGAAATGGGAAATACTTGTGTTCATTATAAATTCCAAATCCCTTTTTAACAGATACAGTTCTTTTGTTGGTAAATCAGAAAGGTGGTTGTTCACATTGGGATCGACTTTGACCGTTCCTTCTAATATTTTAATGCGGTATTTGTTTTCTTTTATGTCTATTTGATAGGTGGCATTAGCAATTGGTAGGATAGCATTACATGTTGGGGAAGAAAAGGGATGGTTCCATTTTATAATTAAGGCGCCGGCCGCTTTATCTTCTAAATCTACAACATATTTGTAATTGTTAAATTGTGAAGAAACCCATTTTTTTAGATTAAGCCACATGAGTTCTTTAGAGAGATTTGTTTCGATAACTTCTTCGTAATCGCCCATAAAATTATCTTGGGCAATAATGCCAAAGGTAAATAAACAGTAAGATAATAATAAGGAGATCTTTTTCATTATAATTATATCTCTTGGAACAGAGAGATTCGGGGAGAGACCAAAACATTTAATATCCGGATCGTAACTCCGAATTTCCTCTCGGTGATGGGTGTAAAGATTACGGAAGGGCGTAATTTCTTTGAATCTGGGGAGTAGGACAAAAGAGTACTTATTTTTAATCAGACGGGAAAGCTTGACCGTTTCTCGTCTTAAAAATAAGTACTCTTTCGCGCCTTCTTCCCTTTTACCTTTCGTGCCCTTTTAGTGCGGTTTCCGCCTCTTCGACCGTAATGCCGAGCACGGAAGCGATTTGTTCGAGAGGCATTTGATTATCGTGCAGGTTCCGGATGGCAGTGTGCACTTTCTTTCGTTCTTCCTCCATTTTCAGCAGGGCCTCTTCTTTTTCTTTTTCTGCTTTTCTTGTGATCTTGCGTTCTGCTTCGAGTGCTTCTTCCCGAATGGCTGTTTCTTTTTGTTTTATTCGGTTGATGAGTTCGTAAGTGGGAACGTATTTTTCGC
>DAIQOU010000790.1:0-1635 GCA_036787725.1 Bacteroidales bacterium | reverse complement strand
TTGTGGGAGACGATGGAATGTATATCATCGATAAAACGGAAATGAAGAAGGTGGGTTTGAAACGCTTCGGGAATTATTTGCAGAGGATGATGAAGCTTTTTCTGAAGTGGTGGGAATTTTTATTACCGATACAGAAAACAATAAAAAAGCGTTGCAGGAAGCTCTTGATTCCGATGATTTCTCAAAAGCACAGCGCATTTGCCATAAGATGCTCCCCATGTTCATGCAAGTCGGAGTCTCAGAGGGGATTGAAATCCTCCGGCAAATGGATATGTTGCGAGGCCGATCGGAAGAAGATTATCCCGAATGGAAAAATAAAATTTCTCAATTAATCCTTCATATGGAAGAATTAATTAAAAGAATCCGATAAGATATACTAAAAAAGTTACAGCTTAATTCCCAAACGATGCATCATGTTATAAAGGGTTTTTCGATCAATTTTAAGCATCTTTGCAGCTAAGGATTTATTGTCGTTTGCCCATTTCAAAGCTTGTTCAATTTGTTCTTTTTGTTCTTCGTTGCTTCCGGCTTTTAACGCAAAGTTCCGGGCTTCGTTCGAAGGATCAGTAAGTATGGGCAGATCAGCCGGTAAGATTTCATCTTTCTCGGCAAATAAAGCAGCTCTTCTCACTACGTTTCGCAATTCGCGAAGATTGCCGCTCCAATGATATTCTCTTAAAATGTTTAATGCATCGGGAGTAAAAGAACGAATAGACTTATCCAATTCTTTATTGGCTTGCCGGAGAAAATACTCGGCAAACAAGGGAATGTCTTCTTGTCGCTTCCGTAAAGGAGGTACGGTAAGTGAAAACTCATTGAGCCGATGAAATAAGTCTTCTCTGAACTTTCCTTTTTGGATCGCGTCGGTCAGGTTTTCATTGGTGGCTACAATGATACGAACATCCACCGGAATGTCGTGCACGGCACCGACAGGACGAACTTTTCTTTCTTGCAAACAGCGCAAAAGCTGCACTTGGACTTCATAAGACAGATTTCCTATTTCATCCAAAAACACAGTGCCTTTATCGGCTTGTTCGAAAACGCCTTTTTTATCGGAAACGGCAGAAGTAAAAGAACCTTTCAAATGGCCGAACAACTCGCTGGGAGCCAATTCACGGGACAAGCTCCCGCAATCTACGGCAATAAAGACCTCATCCTTCCGCTTACTGTATTCATGAATACGTTTTGCCGTATATTCTTTACCGGTTCCGCTTTCACCGAGGATAAGAACGGACATAAGCGTAGGTGCTACTTTCCTTAACTGACGATCCAGTTCTATAGCAGCCCCGCTGTGTCCGATTATAGTATCCGGCTTGACGGATACATCCGGTTTTATGGATTTCGTTCTTTTTTCCCTGCTGCCTGTAAGCGCTTGTTCTATTTTTTCTTTAAGCAATGCGGGATTAATCGGCTTTTCCAAATAATCCAACGCCCCCATCTTTATGGCGGTTACTGCATTCTGAATTTCTCCGTAACCGGTCATCAAAATTAATGGAGTCGGTTTTTCCCGTTCTTGTATCCAAGAAAGAAACATAAGTCCGTCTCCATCGGGAAGACGCAAATCCGAAAGAATCAGATCAAATTCTCCGGAAAGAAATTCTTTTTTTGCTTGGGTAACCGTAGACGTCAGAACTG
>DAIQOU010000322.1:0-5595 GCA_036787725.1 Bacteroidales bacterium | reverse complement strand
TCCTATCTCGTTGGTTCAGGCTTTTTTTGTTACTTATTATACCGGTTCTGTATGGAATATGGGAACATCGGGTTCGGTTACGGGAATTATGGTCCTTCTTTTTTTGATTTTTGTTCTCGGATGTTCTTTAACGTACGCGTATGTAGCTTCTATTATGAACTCATATTATGAAGACGGTCCGGAAGATGTAGGGGTAAAGGACAGTGAAGAATTTACTTTATTTACCATTAAAACTTTCTTCTTGAACCTGATTTCTTTATCTTTTGTGGCGGCCCTCTTTATAATTACCATTGATTTGGAAATTTACTGGTTAATACCTGTTGTCATTCTGTTTATTCTTTTTCTGACGCCTCTTTTTAATATGATGTATTATCCGATGTATTTTGAGGATATTCCTTTTATGAAAGGAGTTGCTAAAGGAATGGAATACGGATTGAAAAATTGGGGGTCTACCCTGTTTATCTTACTCATTTCTTTTTTTCTGATAGGCGTAATTTATTATTTGTTTTTAATTCCGATGTATGTCGGCATTGCCCTTCAGGCTGCTCTTTCAATGACGAGCGCTTCTTTATTGGGAGGAATATTCGGACTTTTGGGGAGTTTTTGCGGAGCAATGGGAATTAATCTGGGCTTACCTTTTTTATTTTTATTCTCGGCCTTTCAGTATTCGGCCCTTCGGGAGAAAAAAGAAGGTATTTCCCTATTGGCTAAAATTGAAGATTTCGAAAACTTGTGAGAATACGATTATACATAACCGTTTTGTTGATTCTGTCTTGTTTGTATGTTTTAGGACAACCCAAACAAGATACCGTAGCTGTACAATATGAAAGTGTAAATGTGATCCCGTTGCAGCCGAATGAAAAAGTAGTTGAGTCATTAAAGAAAGATAAGCGATTTAATTACGAGCGGCAAGATAAGCCCGGAAATTCGTTTATAGAAAGGGTTCTTAACCGATTGATTGAATTCTTGGTCAAATCTCTTTTTCGGGAATCCGCGACAATTGACTCGGGAACTTACAAAACTTTTTATTGGATCATATTAGGCATTGTGGTACTGGGTTTCTTGCTGTTGTTGATACTTTTCAAGCCTTCGTTATTCTATAGAAATAAAAAAAGGAAAATAGACTATCGGGTGGAAGAAGAGGCCGTAGAAGAAGATAATTTCGAAAAATTAATTCGATTGGCGTTACAATCGGGAAATTATATAGAAGCCATCCGTTGGAGGTATTTGAAGACATTGGAAGAGTTGCAAAAGAAAGACCTTATTTCGTGGGATCCCAATAAAACAGTGAATGAATATGTTCGGGAATTGGATCGTGCCGATCTTCGAACGGATTTCAGGGGACTCTCGCGTTTCTTTCTCTATTTCAGGTATGGAGATTTTGAGGCTTCCCGTGAACACTATGATGAGGTGGAGGTGCTTTCCGAGAATATAATTAAACGATTGAACTCATGAAAATAACAAAGGGGAAAATCGGTTATATGGCAGTTATTTTGTTGATATTCGGATTGCTCTATCTGATAAATAAACAAAGTACTCCTCAATTTATTTGGAAGTCCACTTATAGTCGACATGACAAACAGCCGTTGGGGGCTTATGCTTTTGATAAGATATTGTCTTCTTCTTTACCGGATTCCGGATATATTCATTCTTATAAAAGTATCAGTCGCTTACTCACAGACGGAGAGTTGGAAGACCGCAATTTATTGATTGTTACCGATTATTTTACTTCTCCGCGGAAAGAAATAAAAAGTTTGTTGGAATATATAGAAAAAGGAGGAAAAGCATTAATCGTTGCTAAGTATTTCGAACCTTTTTTGAGGGATACGCTCCGGTTTGAGTATGATTATACTTCGGGGATCCTTGTCTTGGCAGATACGATCAAAGGAATACACCCCTTTCATTTCCATACCGAAAATGATAAGTCTTATTATTTTCCTTTGATTAATACGGATTCGTATTTTAAAAAGATAGATACATTAAAAGCTGTAATCATTGCAGAAAATGATCAAAACCAACCGGTTTTGATTCGATACCCTTTAGGTAAGGGTGAATTGATTTTAGGATGTAATCCGTATGTGTTTACCAATTACGGGATATTGTCGGACGAAGGGAGCGGATTTGTTTATAAATCACTGGGCTATTTGAGTTCAAATTCGTTGGTCCGTACGGAATCTTATCATGCCAAAACCGATAAAAGCACTTCGTCGTTCCGTTATTTGTTGAGTCAGAGGTCGTTGAGGTGGGCTTTTTTCCTTTCCTTGACAGTGATATTGATATTTATAATATTTACGGCTAAACGGAAACAAAAAGCAATTCCGGTAATAAAAGATCCCGAAAACAGACTGATCGGTTTTGTTAACTCTATCGCCGGGTTATATTTGAGGAAGAATGATAATGCGGATATTGTCCGGAAGAAATACCTTTATTGGGCTGAACAAATGAGAAAACAGCATGGAACGGACATGATTAATCAACCGCATAATGACCGATTTTATACTCTTATCTCCTCCAAAACGGGTTATCCGGTCGATCGTATACGTCGTTTGCTCAAACGGTTGGATAGTTTGGGAGAGAATACTTATATTTCGGATTCGGAAATGATGGAATTAATCACAGAAATGGATGAAATTAAATAATTATAGAATATGGAAGAATTAAAAACCAACATAGATCTGACGGCATTCACCCAAAAGGTGGAATTGTTAAGAGAACATATTTCGAATATTGTGATCGGACAGGCTGAGGTGACAGATTTGATTTTAACGGCCGTATTGGCCGACGGGCATGTGCTGTTGGAAGGAGTTCCGGGTGTAGCCAAAACGTTGCTGGCCCGGTTAACTGCCAAATTGATCGATGCAGACTTTTCCCGTATTCAATTTACACCCGATTTAATGCCTTCGGATGTATTGGGAACATCTGTATTTAATTTGAAGACGTCCGAGTTTGAGTTTCATCAAGGGCCTGTTTTTTCCGAGATTGTATTGATAGACGAGATTAATCGCGCTCCGGCCAAAACACAGGCGGCCCTTTTTGAAGTAATGGAAGAGCGGCAAGTTACTATTGACGGGTTCACTCGCTCGATGGGGGATATTTATACCGTAATTGCTACTCAGAATCCGGTGGAACATGAAGGGACTTATCGTTTGCCGGAAGCACAGTTAGACCGTTTTTTGTTAAAGATTACCATCGGTTATCCGGGGGAGGAAGCCGAATTGAAAATACTGCAAAATCATAATGAGAAAAGGGATTTGTCGAAATTGAAGAATATAACACCTATTTTATCCAAAGAGGAAATTCTGGAATTTCGTGCAATAATGGAAAAAGTGCATATTGATGAAAGTCTGTTAAAATACATTGCTCATATTATTTTTTCTACCCGGAAAAGCGCTGCTGTCTATTTGGGAGCTTCTCCTCGTGCGGGAGTTGCTTTGTTGAATGCCTCGAAAGCATGTGCTTTATTGCAAGGACGGGATTTTGTGACTCCGGATGATATTAAATATATGTCGGTGTATGTTCTTCAACATCGTATTATCCTTTCTCCCGAAACGGAAATGGAAGGCTATACGGCAGAAAAGGTTTGCAGGAGATTGATTGAAAAGTTAGAAGTTCCGAAATAAGCGGCATTTCACGATATCATTATTTATTCCAACGTATTTCCATGTTTATAAATAAACGGTTTTATATAGCAGTGCTTTTTATTTTACTCTGTTTTATAACAGGATACAAAAATGTATTTATGTTTACGTTGGGACAGATTGCGTTGTTGATCCTGATATTGCTGGTAATTTACGATTATATATTGCTTTTTCGTAAAAAAGCAGCCGTATCTTGTTACCGGGAATGCTCCGACCGTTTTTCAAACGGAGACCTCAATGAGATCCGATTGCATTTGGAGAGTACTTATTCATTCCCGATCTTTTTGAAGATCATTGATGAAGTACCGGTTATTTTTCAGTTGAGGGATATTCTTTTCCAATTGAAAATGGAAAGCCGGAGCAAAAAGGTAGTGGTTTATACCCTCCGTCCCGTTAGAAGAGGTGTTTATAAGTTCGGATTGAGCAATATATTTGTGTCTTCCCGCCTTGGTTTGATAAGTCGACGTTTTAAGACCGGCCAACCCTCTATCGTGAAAGTATATCCTTCCTATATGTATTTGCAACAATACGAATTGATGGCTATTTCCGATAAGCTGACGGCGCCGGGGTTGAAACAGGTACGCAAGATCGGGCAACAACTGGAGCCGGACCAGATACGGGATTATGTGAAAGATGATGATTATCGAACCATCAACTGGAAAGCTACTGCCCGGCGGAGTAAACTGATGGTCAATGTTTTCCGTGAAGAAAGAGCCCAAGATGTATATTGTATTATCGATAAAGGACGTATTATGCAATCGGCATTTGAAAAAATGACGTTGTTGGATTATTCCATTAATGCTTCTTTGGCGCTTGCATACGTGGCCGGATTGAAAGGAGACAAAGCCGGCTTGGTAACGTTCGAAAAGCAAGTGGATACATTGGTGCCGGCTTCCCGCAAAAGCGGTCGGATGCAAGTATTGTCCGAAGTCTTGTATAACCAAACCACTACTTTTGCCGAAAGTGACTTTTCTGCTTTGTATCAAGCTGTAAACACCGGAGTTAAAAGTCGGGGATTACTATTGATTTTCACTAATTTTGATACCATTGCGGCGATGAAAAGGCAGCTGCGCTTCTTGTCTATTTTGGCAAAACGCCATACGGTAGTCGTTATATTCTTTGAAAATACGGAACTAAAAGAGATGATCGAAATGAAGCCGGAAAATAAAGAAGAAACATACCGGAAGGTAATTGCAGAGAAAATGATTTATGAAAAAGGATTGATTGTAAATGAATTGCGCAGATATAATATTATTTCCATCTTAACTTCTCCCAATAATCTTACTGCTCGGGTAATAAACAAGTATTTGGAAATAAAAGCAAGAGGATTCTGAAAGAGAGTTATTGGCACTCATTTAATTGTATGGATTTATGGATCGATTGACCAAAGAACAACGACGAAAGAACATGCAAGCAGTAAAGTGCAAAGGAACAAGCATTGAACTCTTGTTAGGGAAAGCGCTTTGGAGCAAAGGGGTAAGATACAGGAAGAATGACAAAAGCGTTTTCGGAAAGCCGGACTTTACCATTAAAAAGTTAAAGATAGCTATTTTTTGCGATTCCGAATTTTGGCACGGAAAAAACTGGGAGGAACGCAAGTTTGATCATAAGTCCAATCAAGAATTCTGGATCCCGAAGATCGAGCGGAATATGGAACGGGATAAAGAAGTGAATGCAGCATTGGAAACACAAGGATGGACTGTTATACGTTTTTGGGGAAAGCAGATAAAAAAAGAGTTAGACCATTGTGTTCAAATCGTTTTAGACCAAATTAAAGAGAAAAAAGGATTGGCCCCGACAACCGTTTCAATAGATGAAAATCTGGGAGTGAGAATTTGTTTGTATGAACCGGAAAATATATCCGAAGCCGGCATCGATTCGAATGCTGTTGCTGCTGAATCTTTATCGGTATATAAATCAAAAAAGCCGGAATAGTTCCGGCTTTTGCATTGCGAAT
>DAIQOU010000321.1:0-5608 GCA_036787725.1 Bacteroidales bacterium | reverse complement strand
TAAAAATAAAGAATGAGTGATTAGCTCATTCTTTGATTTTAATTGGATTGTTCTTTCATTATTCAAAGGCTCCCATCCGAAGTATGGAAACTTCTTTTTCGTTGAGATAACGCCACTGTCCTCTTTTGAGGTTTTTCTTGGTAAGTCCGGCAAAATATACCCGATCCAGTTTAATTACGTGGTATCCCAATGCTTCGAACATACGCCGTACGATCCGGTTACGTCCCGAGTGTATTTCGATACCTACCTGCGATTTGTCGAAATCAGATACATAACTGATGGCATCGGCATGAATTTCTCCATCTTCCAGTTCTACGCCGTTTGCAATCTTTTGCATATCTTCAATGGAAACAGCTTTATCTAGCCATACATGATAAATCTTCTTTTTCAAGAATTTAGGATGCGTAAGTTTGGATGCCAAGTCTCCATCGTTTGTCAGTAATAAGACTCCCGTTGTATTGCGATCCAGTCTTCCTACCGGGAAGATTCGTTCCCGACATGCGTTCTTAACCAAGTCCATAACCGTAAGTCTGGCTTGAGGATCGTCTACTGTGGTTACACAGTTTTTGGGTTTATTAAGGAGTACATATATCTTATGTTCCAATTTGATCGGTTGATCATGGAACATCACTTCATCCGAACGTTTCACTTTTGTACCCAATTCTGTAACCACATTTCCGTTTACCTTTACCACACCGGCTTGGATGTATTCATCGGCTTCACGTCTTGAGCAAACACCGGCATTAGCCAAGTATTTATTCAATCGTAATAGTTCGTCCGGATCGAAGTTTTCTTCCCGATACTTCAATTGTTTTTGGAAACTGTACTTATTGTTGGGATTATGATTCGGATCTTTTCTGAAGTTTCCTTGCGGCCGGTTGATATTTAATTGAGGTCTTCCTCCTCCGCTACGTCCCTGATTATAATTGTTTCCTCCACCGTGATAATTATCGCGAGCGGGAGGAGCTGTTTCTCCGACCCGTGGTCTTCTTTTCTTTACGGGTTCGGGATTTCCGTAATTATTCCCTTGTCCGTATTCCCTGTTATCGTACGATCTTCTTACATTCGGTCGTCCTCCGTAATTGTCACGACGATCATAATTTCCGGACGATTGTCGGTTATAGTTCCCCTGTTGTCTGTAATTTCCACCGGAATTTCCATAAGGACGTCCTCCCTCATTTCCGTACGAACGTTGATTTCCGTACGAACGCTGATTGTCATTACCATAAGAACGTTGGTTGTCATTCCCGTATGATCGTGAATCCCGGTCATAATACCTTTGTTGTCCTCCTCCATCGTTGTCATAAGAACGTTGATTGTTCCCATACGATCTGTTTCCATAATCATTAGATCGATTGTAAGATCTTCTTACATTAGATTGATTGTCTTCATCGGACCCGTTTCTTCCGGATCTTCGATCATCTCTTTCTGTAGTCATTGTTTTGATGAATTGATTTGTGTTTGTTTTAATTTTTGTAACCTCCCGGTTACGATTCATATTATAAATTCTCTAGTTTCAAAATCTCAAATTCCGGTATAAGAATAAGGAGTAATTGCTTTCAATTCCTTTTTCACTTCCTCGCTGACCTGCAAGGAGTCGATAAATTGTAGGATCGATTCGCCGGTGATTTGTTCATTTGTGCGTGTCAATGCCTTTAAAGCTTCGTAAGGTTTCGGATATCCTTCTCTTCGCAAGATGGTTTGAATACCTTCTGCAACTACAGGCCAAGCGTTATTCAAATCGTTTTGAATTGCTTTTTCATTCAGTAATAATTTATTGAATCCTTTAATAAGACTTTTGATTGCAATACCGATATGAGCAAAAGGAACTCCGATATTTCTCAATACCGTAGAGTCTGTTAAATCCCGTTGCAACCTGGAAATCGGCAGCTTGGCCGATAAATGTTCAAGGATAGCCCCGGCAATACCCAAGTTGCCTTCTGCATTTTCAAAATCAATTGGATTCACTTTATGCGGCATGGCAGAGGATCCGACTTCTCCCGGTTTAATCTTTTGTTTAAAATATTCCATGGAGATGTATTGCCAAAAGTCCTTTGCCAAGTCTGCCAATATGGTATTTATTCGTTTCAAAGCATCGAATAGAGCTGCCAAATTATCGTAGTTGGATATTTGGGTAGTCCATTCTTCTCTGACCAGGCCCAATTGTCCTTTTACAAAACGGTTTCCGAACTTTTTCCAGTCTATTTCGGGATAGGCTATATGATGGGCATTATAATTGCCCGTTGCGCCTCCAAACTTAGCTGAGATCGGAGTTTGTTTCAACAGGTTGTATTGTTGTTCCAGGCGATAAACAAAAACCATGATTTCTTTTCCCAAGCGGGTAGGAGAGGCCGGTTGACCGTGTGTTTTTGCCAGCATCGGAATATTCATCCATTCATCCGCTGCATCCTTTAATATATTAATGAGTTGTTCCAATAACGGGTAGTATTCTTTTTCCAACGCTTCCTTAACAGATAAAGGTACAGCAGTGTTGTTTATATCTTGAGAGGTAAGTCCGAAATGAATAAACTCCTTGTATGGAGCCATGTTCAGTTCGTCGAACTTTTCTTTAAGAAAGTATTCTACCGCTTTTACATCGTGATTCGTAATCTTTTCGGTTTCTTTTATTTTAGAAGCATCCGAAAGAGAAAATTCGTTATATATGGAACGTAATGAATTATAATTATTATTGTTTCCGATTTCTTCCAATCCCGGTAAAGGTATTTCACAAAGAGATATGAAATATTCTATTTCAACCAAAACCCTGTATTTAATTAAGGCATATTCGGAAAAATAAAGGGAAAAGTTTTCTATTTTATCACGATATCTCCCGTCTACGGGTGATATTGCTGTGAGCTCGCTTAATTCCATTCGGATAATATATAGTAAAATATTATAAATTGTACGGTTGATAACGAGGACAAAGGTAATAATAATAATTCGGATTCAATACAAGGATAAGTGCAGATTTTAAGAGTAATTCATTCAAAAAGGCCAAATTGGAAACAATTAAATCGGAGAATTGGCAAGGTCTGAAGAAGGTTTAACCCCCTCAGGCGATAGAAAAACAACAGCCGATTGTCAATGAGTTTCATTATTTAGTATAATCGCTTTTTAGACCGATCGATGTATGATGTTCTGTTCTAGAGAAATATGAATATAGTTAGGGTGTTTAAGAAAATCTGATGATGAATCCGATTTAAAGCAGGCGCAATATAGAAAAAAAGCAATTGTCCGGTATTCTTTAATTGCGGGGAAACAGGTTTTCTTTTTGCTGCAAGAAAAATGTTTTAGATGTAGGTCTAACGCTGCTTTAGATGTACATGTAACGCTGTTTTAGATGTACATCTAAAACATCATTGTTCCCGCAACTCATCAGACAGCCTCTACCGATGCAGGAAAACGGTAACGAAGAGATTAGTATAATAAAGGCTTGAATTTTATTTTCGGATATGGTAGGAATACGTTTCTTTCATTTTTCCCTTCGGCTTACATTCTTATCTTTGTAATTTATTAAAATCTGTCAAATGGATATATATGATCTTTGTTGTTTGGGGCATATCACGTTGGATAAAGTTGTAACTCCAACCGATACGATTTACATGCCCGGAGGTACTTCTTTTTACTTTTCTCAAGCTGTCCGTCATTTGAATGATATTGATTTTTTGTTGGTAACAGCGGTGGGTGAAACCGAAGTTTCAATAGTGGAAGAGCTGCGAAAAAAAGGATTGAATGTTCGCTTGTTTCCTTCTCGCCATTCGGTTTATTTCGAAAATATTTATGGTGAAAATAAGGAAGACCGGACGCAGCGCGTATTGGCAAAAGCAGATCCTTTTTCTATTGAACAATTAACCGATATTAAAGCTCGGGTGTATCATTTAGGAGCGTTACTGGTTGATGATTTTTCCTTGGAAGTAATCCGCTATTTGTCCGGGAAAGGTCTTGTTTCCATGGATGCACAGGGTTATTTGCGGGAAGTGGTAGGAAAAGAGGTACATGCTTCGGATTGGCTCGAAAAAAAACAAGCGTTGAAATATGTTCATACTCTTAAAGTGAATGAGAATGAATTGGAAGTGCTGACTCGCTGTAATGATATTCGCAAAGGAGCCGGTTTATTATATGATTGGGGGGTTAAAGAAGTTCTTATAACCTTGGGCAGTAAGGGATCTGTTATATACGACGGGTCTGAATTTCATAAAATACCGGCTTACCTGCCCCGGTTTGTTACCGACTCTACCGGTTGCGGAGATACCTATACCTTGGGTTATCTTTATCAACGATTGAAAGGTGTTCCCATTGAAGAGTCCGGAAAATTTGCTGCTGCCATGGCGACCTTGAAGATAGAAAAAACAGGACCTTTTGTCGGTAAAAAAGAAGAGGTAATGGCGGTTATTGATCATTCGAAGCCGGTAATGCCCGATTTTAATTGATTTTATTCGCTGAGTGAACGCCAATGCCGATTCGTCGAAGTAATTCTCGCTGTTAATTAAAGGATTTTTAATACAATAAGTGAAAATATGTTGTAAAACATGCTGTTATATTTCTGCTAAATCGTTTTACTTTTTATTTTTGTCGTAAAATCAGAAAATAAAGAAAATATGCGTGTTTCTCTAAAAGATATTGCTCACGAGTTGGGGGTTTCCATAGCTGCCGTATCTTTAGTATTGAACGGAAAAGAAAAAGAAGGTCGGGTAGGGAAAGAGATGGCGGAAAAGATTCGCAATAAAGCCAGAGAAATGCATTATGAACCAAACAATATAGCCAGAGGCCTGAGAATCGGAAGAACACAAACGATCGGATTGATTATTGCCGACATTTCAAACTTATTTTTTGCCAATTTGGCGTTTCATATTCAGGAACATGCGGAGAAATTCGGATATAGTGTCATCATTACGAACACCAACGAGAGTGATCTGAAGATGGAAAAGATGACCAATATCCTGAAGGGAAGACAAGTGGACGGATTTATAATTGTACCGACAGAAAACGGAGCTCCTTATGTTAAGGACTTGATAAAAAGGGGGATTCCTGTCGTACTTATAGACAGATATTTTCCCGGAGAAGGTGTAAGTTCTGTTGTTGTGGATAATTATACCTCGTCTCGAAATGCGTTAACTTGTTTAATCGATCAAGGTTGTAAAAATATCGGACTTGTTATTTATAAAAGTACCTTACAGCACATGATTGAAAGAAAAAGAGGATATATTGATGTGCTTACGGAAGCCGGTTTATATAATCCTTCTTTTATCAAAGAAATAAATTATTCCTTGATAACGAACGATATTTTTATAGCCATTGAAAGTTTATTGATGAAGGAAAATAATATAGATGGTATCTTTTTTGCTACTAATACGTTATCTATGTTGGGAATTAAACAGTTAATGAACTTAAATGTAAAGATACCGGAAGATGTTAAAGTGGTATGTTTTGACAAGAGCGAGGTGTTTGACTTCATAAACATTCCACTTCTTTATATTCAACAGCCTATTCCCGAAATGGGAAAAAATGCAGTTGAATTGGTAATAGAGCAAATTAAACGCAAAAATAATAAAGAAGAGAAAAATGTTAAAAATATAGAGTTGTCTGCTACACTGATACGTATCTAGCG
>DAIQOU010000021.1:0-20381 GCA_036787725.1 Bacteroidales bacterium | reverse complement strand
AAGCCGTATTCATTTTATGACAAATGTATATTCAATATGAACCGGGGAAGTTCCGAAATTGTTCGGCAAAAGTCCAAAATAGTACAACCTGTTGCATAACATAATTTTAAGGTTTCTTTCTCTTTATTTACAACTTGGTGTGGCAGTGCGGGCTTTGACTTTGGCAATGCAATTTGTGTAAGGTTTATGTAAACAATAACTCTTGTTCTTATCGTTTTTCTTCTAATAATTTCTTATACCGGACCAATGTCTCTATAAAATAATAATCAGCATAAGTGAGAGGTACATCTACTTCCGAATTCTCGGGGAAACTCCCTACCGAATGCATTAATATAAAATGTCCGTTTGTTCCTTTGGGAGCAAAGTATTGTTCGGACGAAAGGGTTTCTATTTGCTTTTCTGCAGTACTAAGGTATTCTTCCGATAATTTACCCCGAGTCATCGTACTCAATTCTACAAAGGCTGATGCCATAATGGCTCCTGCGGATGCATCACGTTTCGCCTCGGGGATATCGGGGGCATCGAAATCCCAATAAGGAATTTTATCTGCGGGAAAACAGGGATGATTTAAGATGAAACCCGCAATATTTTCCGCCTGCTTCAAAAAGCGTTTACTTCCCGACTCCCGGTACATCATTACGTATCCGTACAGAGCCCATGCCATGCCTCTGGCCCATGCGGATTCGTCGGCAAAGCCTTGACGCGTCTGTTTTATTTCGGGTAATCCGGTTTGCGGATCGTACGAAACGACATGATAACAACTGTAATCTTTCCTAAAATGATTTTTCATCGTTACATCGGCATGTGAACGTGCTATCCGGGCATATTTTGTACTGTCGGAATGTTTAGATGCCCATTCCAACAATTCAAGATTCATCATATTATCGATGATGACAGGATATTGCCACACTTTAGTATTCCAATCCCAAGACCGTATCACCCCCGTTTTTTTTCTAAAGCGGGTGGATAAAGATTCGGCTCCCTGTAAAAGTACTTTTTTATAATATGCATCACCCGTCAGTCTGTATCCGTTACCAAAGCTGCAATAAAGCATAAAGCCGACATCATGATCGCCTTTATTGAATTGTTCTTTGTCTATGCGAGCGGTATATTCTTTTGCAGCATCCAGCAACTCAGCATCTCCGGTAGCTTCGTAGAGATACCATAGTGTTCCCGGAAAAAATCCGCTGGTCCACCAGGAGGATTTCGAAGTAACCAAATTACCCTCTTTATCTATAGTTCTGGGCAATTCTTCTTTTTCAAACAATAAATCCCGGGCTAAAAGTTTGGCTTGAGCAGAAGCTTTTTCCAAGAGAACATCAATTTCTTGAACTTTCTTTCTATTTTCCGTTATTTTTCCATTACAGGATACGGATACCGACGCCATCCAGATAAATAAAAGGAGATGTTTCATATTTAATATAAGTTAGTTTTTATTCGTCAAAATATTTATAATCTCCCTATCGGCTATTGTACCGTCATTATTGAAAATTCCGAAGCCGGCTTTATATCCCCATACCGCTCCCGCCACATTGTTTTCGTTGAGAATAGAAACAACATCCCCGAACCATTTTTCCTTGATTTCTTTCTCTGTAAATGAAATACAACCGAATTCGGAACAATACAGTTTTAATCCTGTTTCTTTCGATTTATTGAAAGCTATAGACATCCGTTCGAGTAATATCTCTTTGTTGTATAAACCGTTAAAATAATTCACGATGTCTTTGTGTATCTTGTTTTGTAATGTATCCGCATCTGCATCCTGTACCAATTGTCCGGGATAATGCAAAGGAATATCAAGATCGCGAAGTCTCATCCAAGGGGCTTTGTAGTGTGTGAGAAGATGAGGAGTATAAAAATGAAAAACAAGCATAAGATTCGGGTCGTTCTCAGGGACAGTAAGGGTCTGTAGAGATTTTACGGAATTGTGTTCACCTCCGCCAAAAATCAATGTACGTTCTTTTTCCTTTTTACGAATTTCATTTATCAGCCGTGCAGACAAATCATTCCATACTTCGGGTGCAGGAGGGACCGGTTCATTCAACAATTCATAAGCCAACAGGCCATTGGGATAATTACCGAATTCATCCGTTATTTTCATCCATAAATCTATCAGTTTATTCTGCTCCCGGGCATCTGTCCACAACGACATATTTTGTTTATCGTTAAAATAGTGTGACCGAAGTATATGCAGGTCCAATACAACGCGCATATCGTTTTCTTTACACCAACCAACTGCATCATGGATTAATTGCAGTGTTTCGGGAATAAATTTTCCGTCTGTTGTGAAAAGTTGTGACTCGTCTACGGGTAACCGGATGTGGTCGAAACCCAATTCGCCCAAGCGTTTCAAATCTGTTTCCGTAAAAAAATCTTTCGTAGAGTACCCTTTGGGACGTGTCGATACCTGAGATATCCATGAACTGATATTAACTCCCGACCGAATATCAAAATCCATATTTTCCCAATCCGTTGAGGATATTTTGTCAGCCTTTCTTTGACAACCTGTCATTATTGTAATACTTAAAAGAAAACATATAAGTATTATACTGTTTGGACTTATTTTTTTCATTTTGTTATAAATAATTTATTATTCCTTTATATCCTACACTCTTAAAGCGTCTAATCATTCGATATGGTAAATAATTTTAATAAAACCGTCCGGAACTCTTTCATTTAGTCGGATAGCTAATCGTGTATAAGGTTTCCCGCCCTCACTTATAACCTCCTCATAAATATTAAAACCACAGCCGTTTGTCTCTATTATCGCATTTGCTTTACGGCCATCTCTTTCCAGTAAGATTTTATTTCCATCCCGTTTCCATCCGGCTCGGGTAGTGATTGCGGTTTCAAATACCTGCGGTTTCCTGAAAGTAAATTCGTCTTTTACTGTCAAGGAGACACTCTCTCGATTAAATACAAATTCACGAGTTAAACTTCCTAAGTCGGGAACATCATATACAGAGGAAATATCCATTTTTATCCGGTCTGTCTTATCCGTTTGTTCCATCTCCACAATGACAGCCCGGGCATCGCGGGCATTTCTCTGGAGCTTTCCTGCCACCAAAGGTACAGGATGTCCATATGAAGCCAATGATTTGAATGCAGTATACCTTTCGGCACTGAAAGTCTTGATGTTGTAAGGTATAAGTCCGGGATCTTCTATCATCATCCGGTCATCGACAACAAGCGTATATGAACCCACATCATTATGATTATGATGTTCTTTATTATGTCCTCCTTTCAGACATGCCCCCATTTGCTTAACAGAGTTTTCAAAAGGTCGTACAACCAGCACGCCCGCATCATTAAAATAAGAACGCAACCGGTAAGATATAATTTCTTCTGTTGCTTTCACGCTGTCCGAAGAATTGGGAAACAGACAAATCAAAGCATCGGTAAGATTATCGGATTGTCCCACCGGCTCCTGTTTTTCCATATTAAATCCCAAGCCCAAAGCTTTGTTCAAATAATATATCACCACCGGCAGAGGCTTCATGTCCATTTCGCAGTCGGCGATAGCCGGATATACATCGTTAATAATTTCCATATTAACCGGGAATTGAGCTATCTCACGGATCTTCGGGTTCTGAGTAAACAGATCTATTTTTCCGGCGGTATGTTCCAGTATTTTCTCTCTCAATACAATGTAATGGCGCATCCCGTAATTATAGTAGTTGATGCCTTCAGAACAATAACCGTCATCGGTAAATCCTAATGAATAGTTTTGAACATAACGTTCCGACATTGTGATAAACTTCGCTCTCTCCATACGGTCGGATATAAGAGTCAGAACGGAAACAGTGAGTCCTTCCAAACAAACCGGATTCCAATTCCCGGTAGATGTGAGCCAGTGATCATGGTCGGTGTTTTTACGATCGAGGGCTTCCATGATCGGATTGTAGGCACGTGTATAAAGAGACCTCAGCACATCTTTTTTTACTTTCTCCGGAAGTTTGTCGTCAAGCAGATAAACAGTTTGAGATAAAGCTGTCGCATTCATTGCTGTTGCCAGTTCCACCAGTCCTCCATAATTTTTTTGATTGAAATTTCGGGGATTGACCCACGATTTCTGAGCCATGATATCGTATAATGCTTCCCGGATCATGGGCACGAAACGTCCTTTATTTTCAAGGCATTCACTCCAAACCAATATTGCTAATGCTCTAAGGCGTGTATTTATCATTGTTTTCCCGGATTGCGTATCCCCATGAGTAAAAACCCTGTCATATAAATCTTGCCTCCAGGCAGGAAATCCTTTTTTTAAGATACTGTCAGCAAAAAAAATAGTTTGATCATATTTACCGCTTTGGTAAAGCCTGCCCCATACTTCACGGTCTTTGTAATTATGTCCTATTCCTTTTGTCTGTTCGGGTAACATTTCTGCAATTTGTTGAACACGTTCCCTATCGAGTGGCATTACTTTTTTGACTTGTGCATGCAGACTCCCGGCAAAACAAAAGATTGACAAAAACACTAATATATTTGTTTTCATATGTTTATTTTTTATATTATGGCGGTATGGAACGCCACATGTAAATCAATTATCATTATCTTGTGACATAAATAATCGATTTACCTGCTTTATCAATTAATTATTTTCCAATAAGGCGTAAGCACACCACAAAAGAGGTCCCTGACCATGAAAATCACCTGTCTTGCGAGGACGGTCGCGATAGAACTGTTCATCGTTTTTCTTCCCCGTACCAATACATACTTCGGTCAACTCTCCATTATTATTGACATAGGAAACCAGTCCCAACCACCCTTTCCGGATTACTTCTTCGTATTCGGACTTATCGAGCCAACCGTTTTTTACTCCTGTTATTATAGCATATAAAAACATGGCGGAACCCGAAGTTTCGGTCCGGCTATCGGATTTATCGATTAATTGTCCCCAAGTGCCGTTCGCTTTCCAACACTTTTTGAGGCTTTCCATCATTTTACAATAACCTTTCTCTATTACGGGACGATATTGATTGTCTTCAGGCAAATAACGCAGTAACTCGGCCATCCCTACCGCCATCCACCCATTACCGCGTCCCCAGTAAAAAGGAGCATCGGGAGAATGGAAAAACAATCCGTTATCATGTTGAAGTGTATCCAGATATGCCACCATTTCTTTTCCTGCACGATTGACATATTCTCTGTTACCCGTAGCCTGATAGGCTTTGGATTGGACAATAGTAATCATATACATATCGTCTATCCAGAAACGGGTTTGCCACGTCAGTCCCATGTCATGATACATTTTATGCTTATCTGTTGCGAAATGAGGCAGCTCCCACTGAGAATCGGCATAACGCAGGCCTAAATCCAGGTATTTTTTATCATTATTCAATAAGTAGAACTGGAGTGGCAAGCCCCCGAACATATTAAAATCGACATAATTATTGAAGTTTTCCTTGTATCCGATTAAGGGTAAAAGATGTTTATCTGTAGTAAAAAACGGTTCGAAACGGTTTTGAAGTTTTTCCAATAACGATTTATTGCCTGTAACTTCCGCAAATTTAACTGCTCCATACCATGTACATACTTCGGCATAATGGATAGTCTTTGCATATAACATATGTTCCGATTCAAGAAATCTTTCCACTGCTTTAAGTCCGATTTCTTCGGGCGAGCATCCTATCGGATAGTTATTATTTTCGGCATACATACCGGATGACAAAGCGATAAATACGGTGATAATCAGCATTATTTTCATATTATTTATTGTTTTTTCAGTTAATTATAAGACCATATGAAAGTTCCGGCTGTCCGGCATATCATAGGAGCCATTTTATGTTCATTGGTTACATTCACATTTCCTTCCGCAACAGTATATTTTTCCCATAAGTTGTTATTTGCGGCATAAGTATTTGGCATCACACAGATGTATCTTTCCTCAATACGAGGAGCCCAACCGATCTGTCCGAAAAAGAAATTTCCCTTCGGCATAACTGTAAATAAGTATTTCACAACCGGAAGAGGTTTATTTTACAGTTAATATTACTTTTTGCAAATCTTCATCCCGTGAGGATGCTCCTGCCATTATCTCGAAATCTCCGGGTTCTGTTACCCAATTCATTTTTTTATCATAAAAAGCCAGTTTCTCTGCAGGAAGAATAAATGTTACTGTTTTTGTTTCGCCCGGTTGGAGAGAGATGCGTCTAAAATCCTTCAATTCTTTCACGGGGCGGGTAACGCTTGAATATATATCCCGGATGTATAGCTGAACGATTTCTTCGCCCGCTACACTTCCTTTATTTGAGACCTTAATCGAGACTTCTGTCTTATCCTGTTTTCCAATTTCCGAAACAGAAAGTTTTAAATCGGAATATTCGTAATTTGTATAGCTCATTCCATATCCGAAATGAAAAAGAGGAGTACTTTCTCCAATAGCATACGGATGAAAATACATAGACGGCTTATAGTTGTATATCATCTGCAACTGTCCGACATGACGAGGAACGGTTACAGGTAACTTCCCGGATGGATTGACTTCTCCATAAAGAATTTCGGCAATAGCCTGTCCGCCCATTGCTCCCGGTTCCCAAGCTTCCACTAATGCATTCGCATTATCGGCAATCCATTCGACACCCAATTGTCTTCCGTTCACCAATATTACAATGGCAGGTTTTCCGATATTAACTACAGCTTCTGCCAGTTGTTGCTGTAAGCCTGCCGGATTTATATCGGAACGGTCGCAATCTTCCCCGCAAGTTTTATCGTACCAATTATTTCTGAGGGAATGTTCTCCGATAACCACGATATTCAAGTCTGCATTCCGCGCCATTGTCTCTGCTTGTTTTACTTTATTCTGATCCATGCTGCGGATATTCCACCCCTGGTCCAAAAAGGTAAATTCCGTTTCCGGAGACAGTTGTCTCAAACCTTGAAGTATAGTTATCACATTCTTTTCGGGTTGCGGTAAAGCCCAATCTCCCAATATCGATTGGTTATCGGCATTGGTACCCGTTACGAATACTTTCCCGTATTTTTGTTTATCCAAAGGAAGAATGCCGTCATTAGTCAGCAGAACTACAGACTTGCGCGCAGCATCTAATGCAGTAGCTTTATGTTTAGGGGTAAACAATTTCTCTGCGGTTTTACTTTCGTCGGTAAACGGATTTTCAAACAATCCCAACCTGAATTTGGCATATAATATTTTGCTGCAAGCTTCATCAATACGTTTCTCTGACAACTTGCCTTCTTTTACCAGTTCGAGTATTTTCTCATAGAAGTGCGGTCCATGCATATGCATATCCATACCGGCATCTGCCGATTGAAAAAAGGCATCCTTGTCATCCACAGCTGTGTGATGAAGATCATAAATATGCTCTATGTCCATCCAATCACTGACTACAAAACCGTTGAAACCCCATTCTCCCCGAAGAATATCTTTCATCAACCACTCATTGGAATGACAAGGAATACCATTCAATTCATTATGAGCCATCATAAAACTATAGACTCCGGCGTTGACTGCAGCTTCGAAAGGAGGTAAAAACACTTCTCGTACAGTACGTTCCGACACATCGGTAGGCGAACCGTTTGTTCCATTAACAGGTCGACTTCCTCCTACAAAATGTTTGGCACAAGCAAGAACATTTTCAGGACTTCCGAAATCTTTTCCCTGATACCCTTTTACCGATGCTATTCCCATTTGCGTCACCAGATAGGTATCTTCCCCAAAAGTCTCTCCGACACGTCCCCACCTCGGGTCACCTGCTACTTCCACATTCGGGTTGAATGTCCATTGCGAACCGGTTGCACGCATCTCTATTGCCGTCTGACGGCATATCTCTTCCACAAGACCGGGATCAAAAGCAGAAGCCAATCCTATATTCGTAGGATAAACCGTTGTTCCCGATACCATACCATTTCCATGAATAGCATCGATACCGATAATAACAGGTATTTTCAGGCGGCTTTCCCGGGCTAACTTCTGCAGATAATTACTCTCTTCTACGGTCAATACATGCAGGAAAGAGCCGACTTTGCCGTCACGTACCATTTGCTCAACATCTTCTACCGTTATTCCGGGATAAAATCCACGCGCCGTATTATTGCGTAATTGCGTTTCCGATAAATCCCTCTCCGCAGAACGCATATGTTCGAGACCTACCCATTGACACATCTGACCTGCTTTTTCTTCCAACGTCATACGATTCATCAGGTCTTCTACTCTTTTTTCAATCGGAACCGAAGCATCCGTATAATCATTTTTTTTGCCATTACATGCCGATTGCAGTATTATAAAAGCAGACAATACGATTATTGTAATCTTACTATTCATAACTGTATTTTATTTCTTATAAATTCTCATGGCATATCCTCCTCCGGGAGCCATAGGCAGATCAAGTTTTTTATTTGTCGGGATGGAGATAATTTCTCTTTTATAATCGGTAGCTATACGGTCTGCATTGGTACCGTCACGGAATAGTTCGGCTTCGTAATTTCCCTCACTCAGAAAACTCAAATCAAGGTTTAATGTACGTGCATCCGGATTTGTCATTCCGGCAACATACCACTCATCTCCTTTCCGCCGGGCGATACTTATATACTTGGCAATTTCGCCGTTCAGGGCAATGGTATTGTCCCATGTAACCGGTATTTTTGCAATAAAATCGGTGCATTCCTGTTCTTTCATATAGTTGGTCGGGCTGTCGCTCAACATGGTAAGAGGGGACTCAAAAACGATGTATTGAGCCAGTTGTCGACAACGGGTTCCTTGGCTCATAGGTTCACTCTTGCCGGGACGATACTCTTTTTTCGTTGCATTCTTCATAGCTCCGGGTGTGTAATCCAACGGTCCTGCTACCATACGGATAAAAGGTATTGTGACATCATGAGTTACCTGATCAACCGAAGGGGCAGCCCATTTCATATGTTCGAGTCCCTGTACAGCTTCAAAAGTGATTGCGTTGGGATAAGTTCGTTGGAGACCGGTGGGTTTATATGTCCCGTGGTAATTGATAAGCAGTTTGTATTTGGCAGTGGTACGCGCTGCCCTGTGATGGAAATCAACCATCTGCTGATCATCACGATCCATGAAGTCTACTTTAAAGCCTTTTATTCCCATCTCCGAATAATATCTGCATAAGGCTTCCATATCGCGATTGAACACATAATATCCGGCCCAAAGGATTAAGCCGACATTTTTCTTTTTTCCGTACTCTACAAGTTCTTTCAGGTCAATCTCGGGAATGGTCCGGAATAAGTCCGAGTTGCCCGATGCTGCCCAACCTTCGTCTATGAGGATGTACTCCAAATCGTTCTCCGATGCAAAATCAATGTAATACTTGTAAGTATCATTATTTATTCCCGCGCGGAAGTCCACTCCCGATATATTTCGGTCGTTCCACCAATCCCATGCTGCTTTTCCGGGTTTTATCCATGTCATATCTTCTATCCGGTTAGGAGTTGCCAAACGATAAACCATATCGTTGTCCGCCAGTTCATAATCCGAATCTGCAATGCAGACAATACGCCATGGAAAAGTTGTTCCCGTTTCGTATGTGGCAATATAATCCGCCCGTCGGGTTACCACTTCTTGAATATTTGCAAAACCACCTTGCTTTACCTCTTCCGGATAAGCAGCAAACATTCCCTGCATACGGTTTTCACCGGTCGGGTTATACAGATACATGCCCGGATAGTTAAGCAGGTCGGCTTCGGTGATACAAAGGCGGTAACCTCCGGCACCCTCTATTACCAAAGGAGGCAGGGATAATCGGCTTTTATCCCATTCCGATAACTTCAGATGGGAATAGGTATTAACAAAAGATTTGAAGAACTGGTCTTCGAAACTTCCCGGTTCAAACAAATTATCTTTATGATAAGTAGCTGTACGAACAAAAGATACATGAGTCAAGTAATCATCCGGAAGATTAAATATCGCTTCTTCATTTTTTACAATAAAAGGCTTGTTCCGAGTGGATGCAAAGCGATAGGCAACACCCTCGTTATAAACCCGGAATAGGATATTATATTGCCCTCTGAATTCAAAATCTATCTCGTTGTAATGATTATGAACCCGGTTGCGTTTGTATACCGGAGATTCTATATATTCATTGACGGTATTCTTTTTTGCTTTTTTAAGTTTTGCATCCTTACCCCATACTGTACCGTCATTTAAGATTATCGATAATGGAGATTTATCCAGAAGCACAATTCCTTTTTTAGATATCGAATATTCTATTTTCTCTCCTATGTGTATTTCGACATTCACATTCCTGTCGGGAGATGAAAGAGTATATTTCTTTTGTGCATCCGCTGAACCATACATAAGGGACAGCAGAGATAATATGATGATTGATTTTATGTTTATTACTTTCATTATACTTCAATTTCGGTTATCAATGGAGTTACTTCATTCAATTTATTGCGGTATTTTTTCATGGTCGATTCCCAGGCGGATAAATCATAGCCGTTGTCGATTCCGTAGATTTCGTTCAACTCTTTGCCGGCAAACTTTCTGAAATCGGAATGTATATCGTTCAAATAAGCCATAAGGATATTTACTCCTTTCCGAGAACCGGAACGTGCAGCCGCAGCCGCAAGGAACAGTTCGAGATTGGCTCCGTACAATCTCCGGCGGGTCTGACTGTAATCGGTCGTCTTATATCCTTTTATATTTTCGTCATCTAACAACTTTTCCAATCCGGGAACGAAGAGTTTATCCGGATTGCGTTCTATATAAAAGCAAAGATTTGCAATACGGTTGTAATAAGGGACCAGTTGCAGATCGATTCGTCCTGCATTGTAGGCATCCCCCGCGACTACCTGTTTTCCCCCCGATGTTGTTTCCGATAGAATACGGTTGATAATCGAACGACTTCTCTTACTCCGGCTCATAGCCAGTAATCCTATATTCCGGTTTATCTTCCAATAAAGTATAGTCGGATCATAAACTTCAAAATAATCAGCCGGATGTCCTTTTTGCATTTCTTCTCCATATTGCCTGTCCAATTCGGAGATAATCATTCCTACCCCTTTGTCGCTGCCGTGCCACGCCAAAGCTTTGGCTAACAATAGGCTTTTGTTTTTGGAGAATGCTTTTTCCAGATGAGACATAATAACCTCTTTCTTTTCGAGACAACTTTTGAATAAAGCGCCTTCATCCCCTTCGGAAAGATTCTTCACAATGTTACCTATATTCGCGGATTGGTCTTTTACATGGATGTCAGGTAAATAATTTTTACGTTGTAATTCTGTCTGAATTCCTTTTACAGAAAAATCTCTCGGATTAATACCTTGTCCGATAATATCTGCAGCTATGAGTCCCGTAACATATCCTAAAACGGTAACATCTGCCGACATACGTGTAAATTGCAGGGCCTTATAGCTTTCGCTGATCGCTTTACCGGAAAACAGTAAACCGTCTATTGTCGCGGGAACTATCGAACGGTAAGGAATATTTATTAAAGCCTTATTGTCATAATGCGGAAGCATAAAAGCACAACGCGAATATTCGGAACTGCCGAAATAGTGTGGATCATAATCACTCCGCGCCTGAGCAATGGTGTCGGGAAAAAACTCATTTTTCATTATCGATAACGTATCTATGCGGTGCATCCCATTTGGACGGCGAGACTCGCGGATGGCCTGCATAGGATAAAAATCATAATAATGCGACTCATAATGGGCTAAATACAATCCTCGTTGCTGTTCGGATATTTCGGTACTGTTGATAATATCGTAATCACGGTTGTAATCTTTTACTTTGAAACGAAAAGGGATATCCCAATGGCTGTAATTCTGCGTAACACCCATCCGGGAATCACCCACTTCATATTTCTCACCTGCCATGAATGCAACATCCGCATCGCCTGTAGCATCAATGGTGAGTGGAGAAGATATACGTTCAATCTTTCCGTTCCGACATATGATGATACTTTCGAGTTTTTTATTCCTGACTTCGGCCTTACAAATAATGGCCCCGTTAATAACCGGACAATTTGCCTTTTTCAGTGTTTTGAGATAAAAATAGCAGCGGGGTACAGATAATTTCATATTATACTCCGAAGTTATCCGTTTTATATCTTCTTTGTGTTCTTTGATAAAAGCATGGTCCTGATATCCGAGGTAATAATCGTATACACCTGCCATGGTTTTTGTTCCGCCTAAATCGTTGAAGTATTCGACAACGAGGGGGCGTACTTTCCGATCTGTTGCTCCGAAAGCTGCCATAGCTCCTGCAGTTCCTCCTCCGGCAATCAGCAACGGTGTTTCAGTAGTGCTTATTTGCATATTATTGCAAGCAAAAGGAGACAGGGGCAACGTTTTACCATTTTCATTTATTACACTATCATTAGGAGTGTATCTTGATTTTCCGCCTATATAATGCACATAGGTATTTTCGCGGGGAAGAGCGTATTTATTTATCTTATTGGCTTCCAACCTCGCTTTGTCTGTAATTGCAAGTACCATGTTGCATGTATAATCTTCTGCCGGCGTTTCCATAAAGCTATAATTATTAATTCCCGATATAGGAGTAATAGCCTGAGGAATATAATATGAGCACTCGGTAGCGCAATACCTTACTTTCGCCTTTGACAACGACGGAGAAATAAGCGGCATCTGTCTACTGATTTCTCCTGTTAAAAGTCGTGCCTGTTGTTCTATTTCACTGATATCCTGACTTTGTGTTTTAAACCTGAATTCAAACAGATAATGTCCGTCGTATTTTTTCCCTTTGTATACAAATAATTTGTTTCCGGCTAACCCGATATTGCTGTCTACATTCAATAAGCTTTGTCCGATTGGTCGGCTTTCTTCTACTTCGAAAATAAATCCGGCTTCATTTATTTTGTAGCTTTGCCCGAATAAATCCCTTGTAAACATACAGTTGTCGGAAGTATCTACGAAGTGTCCGCACCTGACTGAATACAATCCGTGTTTAGAAGCCAGCGTAACCCCGGATATATTGTTGCCGGTATCGGTAATTATGCCGCATACATCGGTCATCAGCAAGACATCTATTTTATTTACCAGCAAGCTACGCAGCATACCTTTTTTCAGGCTTCCGCCGAATAACAAAAGGTGGTTTTTATATTGACTTTTGTGTTTTCCTTGCATTTGTTCGTCCCAAATCTCGGGAAGTTCGCCTGAAGGGAAAAACAGATCAATAAGTTCATTATCCCATTTATCGAATCCTTCATTACCCAACCATAATTTTCTCTTAGCTGCAATATCGAATCCCGGAGAAGTCCGTTTATCCACTACTAATACTTTCAACCCTTTGCGAGATGCTTCCATGGCTGTAAAAAAACCACTTAATCCGGCATTGTTTATAACGACATCGTACATTCCGTCCGGAATTCCGGTAAAAGCATCCGATATTTCAGTCAGAGCTGCAGAATAGGAAATATTCCGTCCGATAAGAGCACCTCCGAGTGTCAAAAAGCTTCTGCTTATAAATTCTCGTCTTTTCATTGCACCCGTGTATTAAATCTGTTAATGTTCATTTTTGAAGTATAGAAGCTATTTCCGCACATGAGCTTTTATAAATTTGAGTAATAGTTTCCATTTCATTTGTTATTCGTTGCTTCGCATAACTGTAATTTTGCCATACTTCTTGGAGTCTGTCGACAATCATTTGTCCTGTAGTTTCTTCTATCTCGAAAACCCGGTCCGGAAAATGGAGGTCGTAATACATTTGTCCTTTTATGGTATCTTCGGGTTGGCGGAGATAGAAAAAAGGTACATTATTGGCGGCGGCTATAATGGGCGAATGACAATCGAAACTGACAACAATACAAGAACGGGCATACACCGAAGCGGCTTCGTCGGGAAGCCAGTACCCGCGTTTTAATACGTTGGGTTTAACATCGGCCGGCAAGATTTCGAGTATGTCGTCCATCAGGTCGACCTGGTAAGTCATTTCCGGGCATAGAAGTACTTTATATCCTGTTTTGCGTACCCACCATATCAGCGCCTCCCGTAATTTTGGAAAATCCTCTTGTTGAAGGCGGAAATTGTATGCTTCCATTTCCTCGATAGATTTCTCCGTCCACTTATGGCGATTTCGGATTTTATAATAGGGAGTACGGCGCGAACGAGGCACGGCACAGATATATTCATTTTTGGACAAACCTGCCGACAATAAAAAACTTTCGGCTTTCACGTCATCATGCAGATTGAAATAGAAAGTTGCATCAGGAGCAAACGATATATGATCGCCCGATAATCCCGATTCCTTTAAAACAGCCAAAGAGGCTGTTTCTCGGGTGTATATGAATGCTGCTTTCGATAATAATTCTTTCAGCTTGTCGTTCATCTTTTCGATGGTAGTGCCGAATATTCCAAACGGTTTATTCTTAGTATATTTTACCCATGCTTCCAAATGAGGCTGTCCCACCACATAAGGCCCGGAACCGTGTATCATCAAATCGGATTTATCGAAAGCTTCATAAATCAAGGGATTATCTACTTCTGAATTATCATCGATATTTCCTTTCAGAATTTGCATACCCGGGTAGTATTTATGCAACATTTCTTCTACTTCCGCTGCCGGAGCTTTTTCCCATAAAATAATTTCCACTTCGGGTAAGAAAGTCTTTAATATATTTATCAACCCCGGAGTATGAGCAATATCTCCGATATTAACTTCTTGCCAACCCGATACCAGTAATATTGTTCCGGGGACGGTTTTATTACAAGCATTTAATAAAGAGGCAAAACAAAATGCCGTACCCGCCAATCCTATTTTTTTTATTGCTTCTCTGCGATTCATAAAACGATTTTTAGGAATTAATAAAATAGGACTTCCCCGGGAATACCCTTTATGAGGTATTCCCTATAACAGAAGCCTTATGTTTTCTAAATTATTTTACCGCACCTTCTCCTGCTGCAATAGGCCAACCGGGATTCTGATATATCGGAGATGTTGTCACCGTTTGTTTGTCAGCAGAAGTAATTAAGAAATGTTGAACAGCTATCGGTTCCAGATAATGAGCTCCGGTAAAGAAAAAACCATCGTAATACTCATTGTTGGTCTTTCTAACCTGCAAAGAACGTAAATAGGTGCTTAGACTAGGGGATGAAATAATATTTTTAGTTTCATCGGGATTGTCCGTGATAAGTGCCCCGGCAGGATACAAATCTTTCATCGGCCCCCAGATTTTGCATCCTTCGAGTTGGAAACCATTCAACCGGTCTAAAGCTCTCCAACGATAAAGGTCATCGAGCCGGAAACCTTCCCCTATAAATTCGCACCTGCGTTCACGACGTATATTGAAGAGTGTTGCATCTACTAATTTTCCTTGCGAGTATGCACCCCAATCATTTTGTGATTCTATGGACATATCGGTTGCTGCTATCGTTTTACGAAAATCGGGATCTACGCCTGCCCGGTTCCGTATAGCTCTCCAATATTTATCTGCATCCGAATCGATAGTTCCGTTCTTTTCATAACACGCTTCAATATAAATCAGGTACGCTTCCGCCGCCCGGAAAATCACAGAAGCGGTTATGTCCTTTTCCTGCATATTATAGTTATGGGCTTGTCCTTTTCCAATCATATAACCGGTAGAGGTGGAACGGGTATAGTCTGTTTTGTCCACTTCCGCCGGATTAGGGAATGTATCTTTAACAGCAATATTCTCAAATGTTCTTATTTCACCCGGAGCCTTCATAAACAGGCGCCAGCGCCAGTCTCTGTCGACTTTTGTATCTTGTATATAATCATCGCCTTTATAACCGCTTCCCGCAGCATAGATAGGCAGACCGTTCTCCATTAGAAATGCATCTGCCATTTGACGGGTATATCCTACCGAATAGCCGTAATACAACGATTGGTTGTAGGAATGATACAAAGAACTTGTATAACTGGTACTATATGTACGGTACATAAGAACTTCGGAATAAGAGGAAGGATTAGTCCCTGCAAACATATCATAATAAGGATTTTTACTTTGAGAAGCCGTCTCTCTTATTATTTTGTTGTTGTCGACCAGAGAAACCGATTCGGCAATGATTTTTGAAGCATTCATAGCTTCGGTAAGGAAGAAATCAATTTCTCCTTCCAAACTACCCGAAGGGAACTGATATCCTTTATTATAGTCCTTGTCTGCGCCGGGCCAGCCCGGGCCGTTGGGAACGTGAGCTGTACCGGCATGATGTTTCAACCACGTTCCTGCGAAAAGAGCCACTCTCGCTTTCAGCAATAATGCCGCATTTTTCGTAATACGGGCTTTTCCCCCCGGAGGATTATTCGTCAACATTTCTATGGCTTTATCTAAATCCGAAAGGATAAATCTGGCCACCTCGTTTCCGGGGCTGCGTTTCGATGCTTCGGTCAATATTTCCTGATTATCGGGCAATACTTCGGTAATGATAGGGAAATCCCCTATTTTACGCAGCCGGAAGAAATATTCGTGTGCCCGAAGGAAATAGCCTTCACCGACATAATGTTTGATATTGGCAGCATCTCCGGCAATAATACCTTCCTCGAAACGAGGCACCACGGTATTGAGGTAAAAATTGAGCGAAAATATATTACTGAAATTCCAATACCCGCCGCTGGCGCTTACTTTCATCAATCCGGGCTTGTATCGGTTATTACCGTTGCGTCCGATTGCATTGTCGGTCGTGATGTCGGTATAATAGGGAGAATTGACCGAATTACCTACATGAGAGGAAAGCATTCCTCCATAAGCGGCAGCGGTAGCAGTATAGCTCTCATGAGTGTAATAATTGATGGTATAAGCCGCCAGATGAGACTCTTCGTACAAGTATTTTTCAGGTGTAACACTTGATGGTGGAGTTATATCCAGTGCATCGTCACAACTCCATATTCCTATCAATAAAAACGAAAAGACCAATAATCTTACTAATTGAATATATTTAACGTTTTTCATTTTTTGTCTTTTTAAAAATTGGCACTAAGACCGAATGAATATGTTCTGGATAAAGGATATACAACTCCTCCTTTTTTACCGATACCGGCCGTCTCGGGATCCATCGTTTTAGTAAAATTTGTAAACGTCAGAAGATTCTCTCCCGAAACATAGAATCTCAATCGTTCCAATTTTATTTTATGAGTCCACTGTTGCGGAAAGGTATATCCGATTTGTAAATTCTTAAGACGCATATAAGCCGCATTTTGCAGATATTTGGTCTGAGTTACTTTATTTTTGGTATTAAATAAAGGACGAGCATAATAAGCGTCAAGATTCTGTCCTAAATTATGATCTTCGTCTGCCCTGAAATAATCCAGGTGTTCTTTGAATGCCGTAGAATAAAACCTTCCGCTTTGGGTGATCCCCCAAAATACCATATTTTGGTCTCCGCTTGCTCCGCTGGGATTGGCATCCGGGTAGAAATCCCTTTTAAGCACCCCTTGCCAAAACATGCTTAGGTCTATGCCTTTCCATGCCGCATTCAGATTTATCCCGAACATATAACGGGGAGTGGTATTACCAATCTTTTTAAGATCTCCCATATCGTGTATGGTATTGGAACCGTTGCTGACTTTTCCGTCTCCGTTGATGTCTGCATACATAATATCTCCTGCTCTCCAATTAGAACCTATTACGCTTTGTCCTCCTTCGGGCAGAGCGGCCAGGTGGGCATTCATTTCGTCGTCGGATTTGGCTATACCTATCGTTGTATATCCGTATATATCACCTAAAAGTTCCCCTTCGAGGTATTTGGACAAAAGTCCTGTCGGGTTCGGATATTTAGTTATACGGGTTTGAGCGTCAGACAGGTTTATGCCGGCACCGTACGAGAAATCATTGATCTTGTCTCTCCATGCAATTTCAAGCTCCCATCCATATGTTTTCAGGTCGGTATTATTCGTATTGGGAACTGCAGCTCCCAAACTGGCAGGAAGTTCAACGCCCGGACCGACCATATCTTTTGTCTTACGGGTAAAATAATCGAACGAACCGGTTAAGCGATTGCGGAATGCATTCCAATCTACCCCAATATTGAGGGTGGATACTTTTTCCCATGTAAGAACCGTGGAGACAAGTTTCGGAGAAGCTCCCGTATTGGGTCTGGCACCGTCGAGCAACCATAAACCTCCACCGATGGATGTCGGTATTGTTTGATAAGTCGGATATAAGGAGGTAGTATTCTGGTTGGGAAGCTCCCCATATGAAACTCGGGGTTTCAAAACTTCAACATACTCTCTTAATCCTTCGAAGAATTTTTCGGAAGCAACATTCCAGCCTACCGATGCAGAAGTGGTCCAGACCCATCGGTTGTCCCTTCTGAAACGGGATGTACCATCGTACCTTAAATTGAACTCAAACAGATAACGATTGTCGATATCATAATTGAGCCGTCCGAAAAATCCGGTAGTAACCCACCGGTTCCTGTTTCCTTTTATATCGATTACCGAATTGTCGGAAGTTAAATCCAATACAGGCAAATCCTGAACAATAATACCGTTCCGTTTTGCACTCATAAGCCTTGCCTTCGAGTTTTCATGTTGCATCCCGCCTGTGAGACCCAGATTATGTATGCCGAATGAACGGTTGTAATTGGTATATATATTGGGATTTAGAAATGTAGAACGGTAAGCATAGCCATATACATTGTCTGTGGTAGGGCTGAGATAGGCACGGTATGTCATTTCAGGGTCTTCGGCCATGTGACCGTATGTCATTTTGGAGGCCTCGTCAATCCAGGTATTTGTAGTTCTGAAATTCATTTCTCCAATGATGTTCCAGCCGGTTACGGGTGATAGAGTAATTTTTACTTGTTGAGACATATCGTCTTTTTGTTCGGCATGGCGTCCTCCATTCACAAAATTCTCTATAAAATGAGAGTCTGACACATAATATCCGTTAGGATCTTTTACGGGAATAATGGGCGTAGAGCGACGTAATATTTCGCTATAAACATTGCTCGACATTTGAGTAGGCCTATCATAATCGGTTCTGCCGAAACGGTTAGAATAATCCACTTTCAGATAGTCGGTCAACTTAGCCGATATTTTTCCGGTAATTGTATATCTTCTATGTTTATCGGTCCCATACCGAAGAAATCCGTCTTGTCCCTGATAATTGGCAGACAAATAATAAGTCATATTATCTCCGCCGCCGCTTATACTGATATTATGTTCTTGAGAAGATGACCAATCTTTATAATATTCCTGCATCCAATCTACATTGGCATAAGCCTTTCCGGTATTCCATTTCCCGGAAGTGGCATTTATCGGCATCGTATCGTTAGGGTCTTTCTTCCCGTCTATATAATCTTTTATGTCTTGCAGATGAGCAGCGTCATAGACATAAGATCCGGCATTGTTAAAATTGCCATCATTAAAATAGTTTACAAATTCCCATGAGTTTGCCATTTCAGGAAGCATGATGGGTGTATTGAAGCGGAAATTATTGTTATAGTTAACAACCGGACGCCCTTTTTTACCCATTTTAGTAGTTACAAGAATTACCCCGAATGGAGCTCTCGAACCATATATTGCCGAGGCCGACGCATCTTTAAGTACCGATATATTTTCTATATCCTGAGGATTGATTGTATTTATATCCCCTTCCATTCCATCTATTAATATCAATGGATTTCCTTTTGATTCTGAACCAATGGTACCCGTTCCTCGTACATTTATTTCTTTGGCTGCGTTCAATTCGCCTCCATTCCCCGAATTAAAAATGTTCAATCCCGACACGGCTCCTTGCAAGGCCTGTACAGCACTCGATACAGGACGTTCTTCGAATACCTTGGAATCGATAGCTGCAACCGCACCGGTCAGGTTTATCTTCTTTTGAGTACCGAAACCTACAATTACTACTTCACTCAGTACTTTTGAATCTTCCTGCATAACGATATTCAAGTGTGTCTGATTTCCTATTTTTATGCTTTGAGAAGCGAAGCCTATATAAGAAATATGGAGAGTTACACCCTCCGGGACATCGATTGAGAAGTTACCGTCCTGATCGGTGATAGTTCCACCGGATGCTCCCGTGATTGATATGCTTACTCCGATCAACGGTTCATGGGTAGACGAATCAGTTACTTTACCGGTTATTTTCCTCCTGTTTTGGGAAAGATCACGGTTCATGTCTCTTTCATTAGCGGTACGAGGTTTGTATATTACGATAACATTATTTTCTACCTCATACTTCAGATCCTGATTTTTCAACGCTATATCCAAGACCTTATCTATGGTCGCATTATCCATATTCAGTGTCACTTGGATATTTTCGTCCAATTCATTATTATTATACAGGAAAGAGTAATCCGTTTGCTTTTTGATTTCCAGCAAAACGTCTTTTATCATAGCATTCCTGACATTTATACTTACCCTGGCATTTTGGGAAAAAGAATTGGATGCGATGAGAGAAGAAGTTGACAAGATAATAAGTAGTAGGGCTATTCTCATGGATCTTAGTATTTTTTTCGAAAAAAAAATGCATAAATAA
>DAIQOU010000789.1:0-1646 GCA_036787725.1 Bacteroidales bacterium | reverse complement strand
TGTCACCACAATTCCGCAGCCTTGCGAGGAGGATAAAAATTTGTCCCAAGGAAAAAAACGAAACGTAAAGGATGATGAGCTGCCTCCCTCTGCGTTCAAAAGATAACTTTCATCTCCAATCAAAGTATGATAACTTTCAAGAGAAAGACTCCACTTGATTCCGCATCTATTTATCTTTTTAGGATCGATATTAGCTACTGTCACTTCTGCCACCACTTGAAGACCTTCAGTACGAATTACAACACTAATATCCGATGCCGATATTGAATCCTCTTCTTCCTCACAACTTAACAAGAAACAAAAGCATATACTTATAAAAAGGATGGATAATAACTTTCTGTTTTTCATACTGCCGTTTTAAACCGTTTGTCCAAAAATAGTAAAAATACTTTTGGTTTGGAAGTTCCGGAACGGTTATTTTGTAATTTGACAAATACTTAGACAGGATTTCAAGATTAACAAGATTAATATATCCATCCTGTTCACCTTAAAATCCTGCAATCCTGTCTAAAAACATTTTTACCCCTATTTCGAACATTCTTACCCTTCTTCAACACCGGAATAAACTATACTTGCAACATATTTTAAACCTCAATAATCGTCTGCATTATGAAACTCCGACTGTTGTCAAGCATATTATTCTGTTGCTTTTTGTTATGTGCCGATATTGTTTCGGCTCAAAATAAAATAGCCAATCCGGTAGTGAGCATCTACGACGGCTGCGTGGAACGTTTCATGGGATATTATTATGCAATGGGAACAGGTACCGTGGGAAAAATATACCGCTCCAAAAACATGGTATCTTGGGAAGAACCGGTATTGGCAGCACCCACACATGAAGCTCAATGGCTCAATGATCCGAAATGGACACAGGCATATACTTACAAACGCGTAGGAGCAGGAGATATTCTTTATCGTAATGGTGTTTTTCATATCTACTTCAACGGAATCGGACATTCTTATTCCGATAAACCGTTGGGAGTGTATAAAGAACATTCCATCACCGAACCGTTTGATGATTACGGAATAGATGTACAAGTCTTCCAAGATGAAGACGGAAAACTTTATTACCTGAAAAAGATAAATCCGGAAGATCCTCACCCCATTACCGGAAGCCACTATCCTAAATCAGGTCCCGAAATATGGACGTTTGAAATGAATTCACCTTTTGTACGCAAAGGAATAAACGGATCGGTACAAATGACACATCAACGGGGACATCCTACCAACATTGACCTGTTCAATTTCGAAGGACCCGAATTATTCAAATACAGAGATAATTATTACCATCTTTTTTCTCCAAACCGTATGTCTGCACGGACCGGCATGTATCAAATAGGAGTGGCACAAAGCGACGGACCGATCAATTTTACCAATCAAAAGAAATACCCGCACCCGGTACTGACCCGAAACAGCGAAAACCACCCCATTATCTACAAACAATTGTTGCATACCGCCGAACACGGCCCATGGGAGGCCCGATATATGACTGCTCCACCTTTGGGCAATTGGATTATATTAGATTATGATGACTCGGTTTGGAAAGAAGGAAAAGGAGGCTTCGGATTAAAAAATACGGACTTGGCCCTTATCAGGGGAAACCGAACAATTTGGAACACGAACAAAATATATATACGGCGTAAATT
>DAIQOU010000020.1:0-20431 GCA_036787725.1 Bacteroidales bacterium | reverse complement strand
ATATCTGTTAGATTTTTAACAAAGATAGAAAAATTAAATAAAACTGTCACAAATTGTATAGATAATATCAATACTACTTGAATCAATTAAAAAATATCATCATGAAAAAAGTAGTTTTTGTATTAATCACATTGTGTGCAGTATCGTTTTCAGTAAAGTCCAATACTGAAGATCTTACAAAAGCAATCCAAGTGGATTCGGACCAAACTATTGTACAAGAATATGGAGGTATAATTCCCCCCATTGTCCTTAGACCACGATTTCCTAAATAATCAAGGAGTGATGTAATTGAAATTAAAAATGCTCATAACTATTTATGGGCATTTTTAATTTCTCAAAAAATGTAAGTATCATTTTATCCGATAAGAAATTATTATATTAGACTTCATATTGAATAGATTTTTATAACTGTGTTTATCGCTTGATTATCCCGTTAACCCGGGTTTTCGCGAGAGCATACGTCCCATGTTGTCAATTTAAGATCGGTTAATGGTTGCAGCTGTAGGCTGCTCAGCTTTGTAGGGGGCTGACCAAAAAGCCGCAATAAGTCCCGCGAGGGACGAAATCATGCTTAACCGCATGTGTAGCGCAAGCGAAACTTGCGGTCCGAAAAAGCCTCCTCTCGGGCACTTCCGACGGTGAAGCAAGGCGTAACCGTCGGTTGAGCGTCCGGGCGTCCTTTCGGGACTTGATGGGAGGAGCTTGCCGGTAACGGTCTGTGTTAATCCGATGACCCGGGGTTGCCCCTGCGGAACTTAATTTAATGACATTGACCTCCGGAGGTAAGCTGCTTATGGCTGTCGGCAGATATGGTTTCCCGGCTTATTATTTATAAATTAATCGGACAAAACACCGAGGCTTTTGACACATTCTCCAATATAACTAACTGTAATATCATGAACTCATTCAACTTTTTAACACATGCTGTTTTATGTTGCTTCTTATGCGTCGCTTTTTCATGTAACGAATCCCAACATCCGCCAACGAAAGAACCGGATCCGGCATTGTTATTGGAAGAAGCCGGAAAGCAATACCTTTTCATGAAAGAAAAACTGGACGGGAAAGATGTTTTTCCGAAAACGTATAATAATTACATGGATCGATTGCAAACAAGCGGGTCGGATTGGTGGTGCAGTGGATTTTATCCCGGAACGTTGTTTTATTTGTATGAAGAGACCGGGCGGGAAGAATTGTTCCGGGAAGGAATACGCATGCTCGGATTGCTGGAAAAAGAACAGTATAATGTAGATACGCACGACATTGGTTTTATGATGTATTGCAGTTACGGAAATGCCAACCGGATTGCATCGCGTCCGGAATACAAAGAGATATTGATTAACAGCGCCAACTCGTTAATTACCCGGTTTAATCCCCGGGTGGGTTGCCTCAAATCTCATAATCGTAAGCCGGAAGAGTTCATTGTTATTGTGGATAACATGATGAACCTGGAGTTGTTGTTTTGGGCAACGGAAGCAACAGGCGACAGTACCTATTATAATATAGCGGTCACTCATGCCAATACTACTATGAAGAATCACTTCCGTGCCGATAACAGTTTGTATCACGGAATCAATTACAATCCCGAAACGGGAGAAGTGGTATATTATCAAGGCGGACAGGGATATTCCGAGCAATCGGCTTGGGCTCGCGGACAGGCCTGGGGACTGTATGGATATACCATGATGTATCGTTTTACCAAAGACCGGAAATACCTGGATCAAGCGGTTAAGATTGCCGAATTCCAGCTGAATCATCCCAATATGCCGGCGGACCTTATTCCTTATTGGGACTACAATGCTCCGGATATCCCGAATACATTAAGGGATGTTTCCGCTGCAACTATTAATTGCTCCGGACTGATTGAGTTGTCTCAATATGTAAGTGAAGAGCTGAAAGAGAAATATACCAAAAGTGCCGTGAAAATATTGGATAAACTTTCTTCGGAGGAATATACCGCAGCGCCCCGAACCAATGGAGGATTCATATTGAAGCACTCGGTGGGAAATATCCCCGCCATGACGGAAGTGGATGTGCCGTTAACTTACGCCGATTATTATTATGTCGAAGCGTTGAAAAGGTATAATTCAATAAAGAAATAACAGTCGATTCTAAATGCATTCATTCATGAAAAAATACCTGTTTGCTTTAGTGCTTCTTTGTTCTTTCCGGTGTTTTTCTCAGGTTCCCTCGGAAATACAAGATCCGAAAGTCATTCATATAAATAAGTTACCTGCCCGAACATCCGTTTGGCCGGCACCATCGTTAGAGGCAGCAGCAACTACGGATTACGATCATTCTCCGTGGGTAAAATCGCTGAACGGGAAATGGATGTTTTATTGGTCTCCCGATCCGCAATCCCGACCGGCTGACTTTTACCTGCCGGGTTATTCACGTTCTGACCGGACAACCATAGATGTACCGTCTACCATGGAAAGACAAGGCTTTGGAACCCCTGTTTATACAAATTCGATTTACCCTTTTAAAGTCAATCCTCCTTTTGTCATGGAGGAGCCTCCCGCTAATTATACGGCATATAAAGAACGAAATCCGGTAGGATCTTACTGTCGCTATTTTACGGTTCCCGAGGATTGGAACGATAAACAAATTATACTGCATTTGGCGGGAACAAGTTCGGCCTCCTTTGTATGGGTCAACGGACATAAAGTCGGATATTCTCAGGATTCGCGTTTGCCGGCTGAATTCAATATTACACCTTATCTCCTCCGGGGTGAAAATCTGTTGGCTGTAGAAGTATATAAATATTGTGACGGTTCCTATCTTGAAGATCAGGATTATTGGCGCTTGAGTGGTATTTACCGGGATGTATTTATTCGCGCCGTACCTCAATATACCTGTTGGGATGTGTATGCTCAACCGGTTCCGGATTTAAATAAAAAAGAAGGAAGCGTTATATTGCATTACCGTCCGGCTAATTTTTCGGAAGGGACAATCAATAAATTGACTGCTTCCGTGTATGTTACTTCGCCGACCGGGAAGTTGATGGGAAACAAAAAACGATTTGAGTTGAATGCGTTTGAGCCGGGAATAGGAAAGGAGATGGTACTGCCGGAATTGGAACTTGGCCCCATTGAGTTATGGAATGACGAAAAACCCGTACAATATACCGTTTGGGTAGAACTGTTGGAGAAAGATAAAACCCTGGAAGCATACAAGCTCCCGGTAGCTTTTCGAAAGATAGAAGTGAAGGGCAATACAATGTTGTTAAACGGTCAGAAGTTTAAGATTCGAGGGGTCAATCGACATGAGTTTTCTCCCCATCAGGGGTGGTATATTTCGAAGGAAGACATGGTCCGGGATATTAAGCTTATGAAACAAGCCAATATTAATTTTGTCCGTACTTCTCACTATCCGAACGATCCCCGTTGGTACGAATTATGCAATGAATACGGTATGATGCTGATGGATGAAGCCAATGTGGAATCGCATGAGTTGAGTTATCTTCGCAAAGGACTTCCCGGGGATGATCCCGTTTGGTCGGCGGCATGTGTTGACCGTATGGAAAGGATGGTCATCAGAGACAGACAACATCCTTGTGTGTTTATGTGGTCATTTGGAAATGAAGCGGGGTATGGCAGTGCATTTTATGATATGCGCAAAGCCACTCATCACCGGGACCCGGAGACCCGGTTAATACAATATTGCGATATGAATGCCGCCGCCGATTTCGATAGTCAAACTTATCCTACGATCGATTGGATAAACCGGCATTTACAAGGGAAAGCTGTTCGAAAAGGAGAACGTGGCGAATCGACCAATGAAGAACAACATGGAAAGTATCCTTCCGGAAGACCTTTCGTATTTAATGAATATGCGCATGCGATGGGCAACAGTTTGGGAAATTTCAAGGATTTTTGGGACTTATTTTATGAGAACGACTTATTGGTCGGCGGCTTTGTCTGGGATTGGATGGATCAATTTCTCTTGAGAGACGCAACGGATAGTGAATCGGGATTTTTATATGGAGGAGATTTTAAGGATTTTCCCAATGATGCCAACTTCTGCGGGAACGGACTCATCGGTTCCGACAGAATTCCTCATCCTCATTATTATGAATTAAAAAAGGTATACCAACCGATAGCTTTCCGGCAGATAAGCCGGGATCCGTTGGTGGTGGAAATAACAAATTACAACCATAATATCGGGTTAGCGGAATATGATTTCCGTTATACCGTGTTGCAAGAGGGGGAAGTGGTATTCCGAAGTTCTCCGGAAAGTTTGGATGTTCCTCCGTTAGGTAAGAATCGGTTCGTCTTACCCGCGAAGATACCCTGCGATGAGACGAAAGAATGTTTTCTGAATATGGAGTTTTCATTAAAAGAAGATGAAAAATGGGCCGAAAAAGGATTTATAACGGCTTATGAACAGGTCTTATTATCCGAAGGTAAGAATAAATCAGGGGAGGAAGTGTCGGTAAAGAATATTCCGGACCGGAAGGAATCGGAAACCGATTATATAATACAAGGCGATCGTTTTAAAGTCCGGTTCAATAAAACGACGGGGTTGATTTCGGAATACATCCGGGATGCCGTACCTATAATAAAAAAGGATGTGAAGTTTAATTTTTGGCGAGCATTGACCGATAATGATAAGGGTTGGAAAACAGATAAGATAATGAAAGTTTGGAAAGAAGAATCCGATAACTGCGAATTGAAGTCAATGATCTGTACTTCACCGGGGAATATTATCTTGGTTTCTTCTCACTGCATTTTTAGAGGCACAGGTTCTGAGGGAACGGTTGTTCATACTCTCTATCCGGATGGATCGATTGCGATTGACTTTAATCTGGATATTCCTGCCGGTGCTCCCCCGATTCCCCGGATCGGCCTGACGTTTGAAATCAACAAGAGCATGGACCAAATCGAATGGTATGGCAGAGGCCCCATGGAAAATTATTCGGATCGTAAGTCCGGGGCTTTGGTCGGTATTTATTCCTCTTCCGTAGATGAATGGGTTACTCCCTATGTGCGTCCGCAGGAAAATGCAAACCGATGCGATGTTCGTTGGGTGAAATTCAAAGGCAGTGACAGAGAACTGAGTATTTCAACCGACAGTGTGCCGTTTTCTGTAAGTGCATGGCCTTATACTCTCGAAATGTTAGAAGTTGCGACTCATGATTTTGAATTGGGACAAGCGGAAAATAATATTGTCAACATCGATTGTGCTCAAATGGGAGTGGGAGGGGATAATTCGTGGGGATTCCCGGTAAACGAATCTTACCTGCTGAAGCCGGGTAACTACCGATATAAATTTTTAATTCAAGTAAAGTAAAATGAAAAAGATAGCTGTATACATCTGCTTTTTTCAATGCTTGGTCCTTTCGGGGTATGCACAACAATCGGAAATTGATTTAATAACACAACGATTGACAGATAAGCATCTTCAACAGGCCCGAGATAACAAAACGGTGAAGAAAAGCTTGGAAACAATGAAGCCCGACGGGAGTTGGGATGATATAGATTACATTTCCGTAACGGGGGGCTATCCCGCCGCAACTCACCTGGATCGGCTTATTAATATGACATTGGCTTACAGACAAGAAGATTCCGGATACAATCATTCGACGGAATTGCAGGATAAGATCTTGTCGGGAATCGATTATTTTTTCAAGAAAAGACCGGTTTCTGCCAATTGGTGGTACCAAGATATCGGAGCGCCGCAAAAATACATGGTGATCTTACTTTTACTGAAAGATAAAGTCGATAAAGAAAAATTGCATTATTATGCTTCTTACCTGGAAGATAAAACAGGTAATAAGGCCCATAAGGGGAAAAACAGGACATGGGTATCGGCCGTTACCATTTATAAGGGTTGTATTGAAGATCGATTTGATCTTATTTCGACCGGTTTCCATTCGATCGCTTCTACCATTAAAATTGTAGATTATCATGAAATAGAAGGGATTAAGATCGATAACAGTATACATCAGCACCGGCCTCAACTCTATTCGGGCGGATACGGAATGTCGTTTATTGCCGATTTGGCCGAATATATTGCGTTGGCTCACGGAACCGGGTTTTCTCAACTGTTTACATCCGATAAGATGAAGATAATCCGGGACGTAATGTTGGAAGGTCAACAGTTGTTCGGATATCGGGATGCTTTTGACTTTGGAGCAGTCGGGCGTAATATAAGCCGGGAAGACGGAGTGCAAAATCTTTCTCCCGATTTATTGGATCGATTCGTTGAGATTGATCCCGGGTATGCCGAAAAGTACCGGGCTTGGAAGAATCACCTCTTGGGAGGTCCCTTTCCCGAAAAAGGGAATAAATATTTCTGGAAATCAGACATTATGACCCGGCACGGAAGCAATTATTATTTGTCGGCTAAAGTGATATCGGTTCGTACCAACGGGACGGAAATGTTGAACGGCGAGAATACCAAAGGGTATTATTTGCCGCTGGGAGCAACCAATATTATGACTTCCGGAAAAGAATATAAAAATATATTTCCGATATGGGATTGGACGAAGGTTCCCGGTACGACGGCGGTTTCGACCGATGGAGCCACGGCCTTGGGATGGTATCACTTCGGATCCAATCGGTTTGCAGGCGGAGTGAGTAACGGAGAAGAAGGATGCATTGCTTTCGATCCTGTTTATAACGGAGTGGAAGCCCGTAAGGCTTATTTCTTTATGGGAGATGCCATGTTATGTTTGGGTACGGGGATTCGGGCCTATAAAACCAATAAAGTGATAACCACTGTGAATCAGTGTTATGCCGAAGGTCCTGTTTATCTTAATAATGCAGGAACCGGCTCCGAATTTTCGGATGGGGTTCAAACATCGGAAGGGTTGCATTGGGTGTGGCATGATCGGGTAGGATATGTTTTTCCTCAACAAGGAAAAGTGACGGTGCAACGGAAACAACAATCGGGCTCCTGGAGTTTGATTAACCGATCCGGAAGCGATGAAAAAATAACCCGGGACGTGTTCAGTTTGTGGTTCGAACATGGAGAGGAGCCTCAAAACGACACCTATTGCTATATCGTGTTGCCGGATGTTTCGGCGGAAGAAATGGAAAGTAGAGGAAAAGATCACGGGTTTACCGTTTTGAAAAACGAAGCGCACATACAAGCTGTTCAACATGAGAAGTCACAAACCCGAGCCATTGTTTTTTATGAGCCGGGAACATGGGCCGGAGCCGATTTGGAGATTACTTCGGATAAAGAGGCGCTGGTACTTATTAAAAAAAACGGGGACGGATATGAATGCCGGGTTGCCGATCCGCTTTATACTGCTTCGGAAATTAAGTTGACATTTCAACTTCCGGGGAAAAAAGGAAAGAAACAAACGGTGCATTTTAAATTGCCGCAAGGAGAATATACGGGAAGTACAATCACCCAAATGGTTAAATTATAAACGGTTAATAATAAGTAGTGGTTCAACAAATATCCGCACGAAGGATTGCCTTTTCCGGGTGAGAGTCTCCCCTGCATACAGGTGAGAGTTTCCCCTGCATACAGGTGAGGGGTTCCCCTGCATAGAGGTGAAGTGTTCACCTGCCGGCAGGTGAACACCTCACCCGGAAATCCCGCAATGAAGGATGAGAGAGAAAATAAGTTATTGATTATCTTGTAAAACTTAAATAAAGAAATAAATCATGAGAAACGTTCAAAAAACATTCTTTTTATTCGTAATCCTGTTATACCTTTATTCCTGTAATGAAAAAGAGCATAATATCAAGGATTTCGGGGCGGTTGGTGACGGAAAAACATCGGATACCCGGGCCATTCAGGAAGCGATCGATAAGTGTGCCGATCGAGGAGGAGGAAGGGTAATCGTACCGGAAGGGGAATATTTAACGGGAACATTATATATGAAGGATAATGTAGAACTGTATTTGGAAGAAAAAGCGTTGATAAAAGGCAGTTCTTCTTTTGAAGATTATCCGGATAATGAAGTAAAATACGTCAATTCGTTCTCTTATCCGAACGGGAAACTGTTTGAAAATAAAGCGTTGATCTTTGGAGAAGGCCTGTCGAATATTTCGATCACGGGTCCCGGTACCATCGACGGAAACGGAGATGCTCCCGCTTTTCAATTGGGTAACGACGCTTCTCCGGAAAGTCGAAAGCGTCCTTGCATGTTGTTATTCATTGATTGTGAAAACATTAAGGTATATGATCTTCACATGAGGAACTCGGCTTATTGGATGCAGAATTATTTGGGATGCGACGGATTGCACCTGAAAGGCTTAACGATTTATAATCATACCAACTTCAATCAGGATGCTATGGATATCGATGCGAAGAATGTCTTGGTAGAAGATTGTGTCATTGATGCGGACGACGATGGAGTGTGTTTGAAAAGTCATGATCCAAATCGTCCGGTGGAAAATGTGACGGTGCGTAACTGTGTTATCTCTACCAATTGCAACGCGGTGAAGTTCGGGACCAAATCGGACGGCGGGTTTAAGAATGTCGATATTTCCGGGTGTACCATCAAAAAGGCCTCGGAAGACAATGTTCGGCAGTGGCAGCAAGCGTTGGAGTTTATCGAACTGCCTACTACCGTCATTTCGGGTTTTGCTTTGGAAACCGTAGATGGAGGAATAATAGAGAATGTCACTGTTTCCGATATTCAAATGGAAGATGTACAAACCCCGATATTTGTCATTATGGGCAGAAGGAATGTAGGACAAGCCGGGAATGAAGATTTTTACAATTCGGAAAAGAACGGTCTTGATCCGAGCCTTCAAGCCGGAAAGGTTTCAAATCTTTCGTTTAAGAATATTACTGCCAAGAGTCACAGCAAAATGACTTCGTCCATAACGGCAGCTCCAGGCTATTTTGTTGAAAATGTGGTGTTGGAAAACATTCAAATAAGTACCATGGGACACGGAACCAAGGAAGAGGCTGATACTCCTTTGCCCGAATACAACGGTTCCTACCCCGAAAATCGAATGTACGGGTTTACTTATCCTTCAAGCGGTCTGTTTTTCAGGCATATTAAAAACTTGACATTAACCAAGGTAGAGTTGGAAGTGAGAAACGAAGATTATCGTCCGGCAGTTATGTTGGAGGATGTACATGGGGTTAATATAGAGGCATTATCGGGAACGATGCCTTTCGGTAACCGAGCATTTATTAAGATCGGAAAAAGCACGGATATCACTATATCTCATACGAATATCGGACAGGATTCGTTGGTGGAGTATGATGAAACAGATCCCAAAGAAGTAGTTATCAAGTAAAACGGTAAAAGTGCGAAGGCGCGAAAGGTCCGGTATTTTCCGAAGAAGTGACGGATTGTAATTAATTACCCCGAATGGGGTAAAAAGTAGAGATGAGGGTGTGTCAAAAGTGCGGGTATTTCCCGCTTAGATTACGAATTGGATATAATTACCCCGAAAGGGGTAAAATCCGGATAACCCCGAGTGCAACTCGGGGCCGTAAAACGTCTCAACGAAAGGAACCCCGAAGCAGGTTCAACCCCATAACTTATAATACTCATTTATGAAACAAAACATGAAAAGTTATCTATTGTCTGTTATTATCTTCCTTATTTGTTTCTTACAAAGGGAAGCGGCAGCAGCCGGATCTTTATTTCCGGAGGAACGTGTCGCTGAAAAATCGAAAGGTCTTCCGACATTATCTTGTGATTCCTTGGACTTGTTTTTGCTTATCGGTCAATCCAATATGGCGGGACGCGGAGAGATCCTTGTCCCGGATTCTCTGTCCGGGGTTTATTCCTTGGATAAGGAAAATAATTGGGTTACTGCAAAGGATCCTTTACATTTTGATAAAAAGTATGCCGGGGTCGGTCCCGGTTTGATGTTTGCAAAAGAGATCCGGAAAGTATTTCCCGACTATCGTATCGGTTTGATTCCCTGTGCCGTAGGAGGAACTTCCATTTCTAAATGGATGCCGGGGGCCTGCGATGAGGCTACCGGGAAGTATCCCTACGACGATATGATCGCACGTCTGAAAACGGCATTGAAGCAAGGAAGATTAAGAGGAATCCTTTGGCATCAGGGCGAGGGGGATTATGCGGGAGGAAATTATAAGCGGTATGAAACGAGATTCGATTCTTTGTTATATAATATATCGAAAGATACCGGGATTGATTTAAATAATATCCCGATCATTATTGGAGAGTTAGGCTATTTTTTGGAAAATAAACACAATGGCAATGAAGGAGGGAAGATAAATGAAGTATTACATCGGATCGCGTATACATATTCCAATATATATTGTGTAAGTTCGAAGGGATTGACCGATAAAGGAGATAAACTTCATTTCGATACGCCTTCTGCCAACGAATTGGGAAGGAGGTATGCCGAAGCATATCTGTTATTGAACACAAGATTGGCAGCGAAAACAGCCGGCATATCCTTGGTTCCGACAGAGCTTACCTGCGAATACCTGAAAAACCCGTTGGGATTGGATGTCAAAGCTCCGCGTTTAAGTTGGAAACTCGAATCGTTAAACAAAATGGCAAGAGGACAAAAGCAAACCGCTTACCGGGTATTGGTTTCGAGTTCGAAGGAATTGCTGCAAGAAGATAAAGGGGATTTGTGGGATTCGGGAGAGGTGTCTTCCGACAATTCCGTTCTCCTTATATATAAAGGAAAAGAGTTAATTTCAAATCAAACATGCTATTGGAAAGTCCGGATTGCCGATGAATCGGGGCAATGGTCGGATTGGAGTCCGACGGCTTACTGGACGGTAGGGCTGTTTTCCGGAGATTGGGAAGCCCGATGGATTGCCGTTAAAGATGCAAGCGAGAGAAGTCTCGGCGGGAAACCGGTCGATAACTCCATGCCGGACCCGTGGTTTCGGAAAACGTTTGATTTAGAAGACTTTCCTCAATCGGCCTTTATTTATGTAGCTTCTGTCGGGTATCACGAACTGTATATCAATGGAGAGCGGATGGGTGAAAATGTCTTGGCTCCTTCCGTGACGAATCATCGAAAAAGGGCCCGGTATGTTACCTATGATATCACCCGGTATCTGAAGAAAGGGAGAAATGTAATTGCACTGTGGCTCGGTACTTCCTGGTCGATTTTTCCTGCTTATCAAACAGAGGATAAACCGGCAGCACCGATGGTAACGGCGCAGGCAGAAGTGTTATTTTCGGATAACCGAAGACAGACCGTTATTACGGATGAGACATGGAAAACCCGGCCAAGTCCGAATATGCTGATCGGTTATTGGGATGCTCATCATTTCGGAGGAGAGAAATACGATGCAAGGTTGGAGATCCCGGGGTGGAATGCCGTTGATTTTGATGATTCTTCTTGGGAAAAGGCGGTGGTATTTACTCCCGATCTTATTATATCTTCAGATAAAACCGAGCCGAACAAGTTGCAACGGGAGATTACTCCGGTTTCTGTCAGCGAACCGACACCGGGAACTTATCGTATTGATATGGGAACCAACTATGCCGGTTGGTTTGAGATGGAACTGAAGGGAGAACCCGGAGATGAGATTAAATTGGAGTTTTCGGAACGGGAAAAAGATACTTCTTCGTATGGGTTGCACAGTATATATATAATCGGAAAGGAAGGAAAAGGCACTTTCCGCAATCGTTTTAATTATATGTCGGGGCGTTGGATTACCGTAACGGGGCTCCGAAATAAACCGGATGAAAATGCAATTCGCGGGTGGATGATCCGTCCGGAGTATGAACGAACCGGGTATTTCGAATGTAATATTCCTCTTTTAAATGATATATATAATGCTTCTCTCCGGACTTTTGAAAACCTCAGTTTGGGAAATTACGTGGTCGATTGTCCTCACCGCGAACGCAGAGGATACGGAGGAGATGCCTTGGCTACCACCCGGCCTGCTTTAGGTAATTATGCTTTAGGCGCTTTTTATTCCAAGTGGGGTGAAGACTGGAGGGATGTGCAGGAACCGGACGGATCGATTCCTCATACGGCTCCCACTTATTTAGGCGGGGGAGGACCCTCTTGGAGCGGATTCTGCATCGAATTGCCCTGGGAAGTATATCGTCAATATGGAGATAAACAGCTGTTGGAAGAAAACTTTTCCACTATGGAAGGATGGCTGGCTTATCTTGAAACTCAATCGGAAAACGATATGCTGGTTCGGTGGGGAGGTAAATGGAGCTTTTTGGGCGATTGGTTGTGGCCCAATGCGTGGGATGAACGGTCTTTTATGGAAAAACAAGGCAAGGCTCTCGGCGATACGCGGGAAACATTATTCTTTAATAATTGCAATTGGATTTATACCCTTGATCTTACCGCGCGTATTGCCGATATATTGGAAAACGGGAAAACGACCGGGTACAGAGAGCGAGCCGATAAAGTAAGAAAAGCGGTTCATAAGACCTTTTTTAATCCGGAGGACAACAGTTATGTAAACGGTTATCCGGGTTATTTGGGTATCGCGTTGGCAGCCGGGGTGCCGCCGATCGATTTACGTTCCAAGGTATGGGAACGATTGGAAAGAGAGATATCGGTTCATCGTAACGGACATGTTTGGGCGGGTATTACTGCCGGTTCTTATCTGATGAATACATTAATAGACCATAACCGCAACGAGCTAATCTATACCATGGCAACAAAAGAAGATTTCCCCGGTTGGGGCCATATGCTGAAAACCGGAAATACCTGTTTCTTTGAAGATTGGCATTGCAGGGGTTCCGGTTTACACAGTTCTTACTTGTATATAGGAAGCTGGTTTCTCGAATCATTGGGAGGAATACGACGGCCGGAAGCCGGATTCAAACACTTTCTAATAGAACCGTGGATCGATAAAACAAAAGGTATTGATGAAGTGTATGCAAGCTATAATAGTTTATACGGTTTGATTGACACCAAGCGAGTGGTAAAGAACGGGAAGTTGCAATTGGAAATAACGGTTCCGCCCAATACGGAAGCAGTTCTGCGTTTGAAAGAAATCGATCCGCATACGATGACGGAAGGCGATAAACCGTTGAAGTCTGCGGAGGGAGTAGAGCTTAAATCGTTAGACCGGGATAGTGTAGAGATAGGATTGCAATCGGGAAGGTATATTTTCCAAATCAGGAATTAGAAATCATGCATCTCCGACGGTGACGGGAAGCGGAATCGTCGGAAGTGTGGAGGATCGGTTCTTTATTTCGTAAAACTTATCATTGACCCGATTGATTTATTATTTTTGTCGATTATAAATGATATTTGTTTATGGAGAAACCGGTACATGATTTATTGATCGGCACAGCGATTGGAGATGCCTTGGGGGTACCTGTGGAATTCAAGGAACGGAGGGTGCTTGAAGCAGATCCCGTACAAGAGATGAGGGGATTCGGCAGCCATAATCAGCCTCCCGGAACTTGGTCGGATGACAGTTCCCTGACTTTTTGTTTGGCGGAAAGCCTTTGCAAAGGGTATGATTTAAAGGATTTGGCCCGGAAGTTTACGGCATGGTATCGAGAGGGGTATTGGGCAGCACATGGTCGGGTTTTCGATGTCGGAATTGCTACCTCCCGGTCTATTTCCCGGTTGGAACGGGGAGTTGTTCCCGTATTGGCAGGCGGAGCGAACGAGTCGGAAAACGGGAACGGTTCGTTGATGCGAATAGCTCCGTTGGCTTTTTATGTACGATCCGAGAAAATCGAACAACGATATAAATTGGTAAATGAAGTTTCTTCTTTGACTCACCGACACATCAGATCTGTCTTGGCTTGTTTTATTTTGATTGAATTTATTATTCAACTGTTGGAATCAAAAGATAAATTCCGGGCATTCGATGCCACAAAGCAGATTGTAAATGATTTCCTGAACAGCAATCCTATTTGTTCGGAATATGAAATAAATCAATTCAAACGTCTTTTATTGGATTCTGAACCGCTTTATGAGTGTCCGGTTTCTCAAATCCACTCTTCGGGTTATGTTGTTGATACGTTGGAGGCTTCGTTGTGGTGTTTGTTGAATGAAGATACTTTTGAAAAAACCGTATTAAAAGCAGTTAACTTAGGGGAAGATACCGATACCGTCGGAGCCGTAACGGGAGGATTGGCCGGATTATTGTACGGCATGGAAAGCATTCCCGAAAAATGGATGGCTCAATTAGCCCGGAAAGAAGATATTTTGAATTTAGCCGAACGACTGGGGAAAAAGTGCAAAATAAAATAGAGGTTAATCAATCATCCGGTCTCCTTTCATCAATTCATCCAGCAACTTTTTAAGATTGGGCATTTGAAGGGAAGGGATGTAATGTTTCTCTATTATATTCTCTTGATCATCATAAATGCTCCAGTACATTTCGGCCAGATCCGGGCAATCGTTTTTAATAAACTCAAGCAATTTGATGAATAATTCTTTTCCTTTAGGAGTATCTATTATCATCAGAATAAATTCGAACGTCCAGCGGATGGCAACCCTTTCCATAAAGTTGAATTCTGTAAATTGCAATATGTTTTCTACATCCTGCTCCAATCGCTTCAGGTTTTCGGGACGTGAATAGTATTCTTTCTTTTCGGCAAAATACTGTTCTAATTTTGAGTATTCCAAATCATCCATTTTGTTTGTATTCAAAATATACTATAAATATAATGATAATTTTATATTCTTGGAGCAAAGGAAACCGGAAAAAATATTTTATATACAGTGTCCGGCATAATTAAAAGTTCAGAATGCTTCCTGTCTTACTTATTTTTATCCCGCCTCCAAGTGTGTTGTCGTAGAGTGTTCCCCGATCCGTACTGAATTGTAATCCGACTTTCCACCCCTTTGCCCGAGGCAAGGTATAAGTACATTCGGCCAAGAAAGAAAAGTCTTTCTTTTTCCGTAAAAACGGATAAGTCATCCGGCCCCACGCATGCATTCCGGTGATCAACATTCTATAATCCAATAATCTATTTAATTGACCGCTTAATCCGAGGTGCAAGGCTTTGATACGGTTGTTTTTGAAATATACACTTCCGTCTTCGTTATATTCGGGAGAAGTAATCAAGGGGCTTCCTAAACTCCGACCCCAATAGGACCATCCGGTAACATAATGAGAGTGATTATAATAATCATCATTTCCTCCTCCTCGCACATCCAATCCTTCCGGGTGTTGATGTCCTACAAAATGAATCGGTCCGCTTTGGTTAAAAGTGCTGATGAATTCGAACAGAATGTTTTTTACATACGATTGGTTGAAAAAGAGACACTCGATTCCCCAGATACCATCTCTCCAGTTGGCAAATTCCATTCCGGAACCGTCGTCAAAGTAGTGTTGTTTGTATATCGATAACATAAAATCCTTGTGCTCATACCCGAATTTAGCGTTAATCGTACCTTGTTGATTTCCTACTACATTCATTTGGTCTGCTTGAGAACTGTTTTCACTGCCGTCTTTGCCGAATACCATTCGCATAAAGTCCGAAAAAGAGACATGCATTTTCCCTGTGTTCTTAATGGAGGTCCATCCTCCAAATTGTACTGCATGTTCCAATCCTATCATTGCAGAAAAGGGAGACTTTCCTTTAGTATCTTTCCATAACAAGAAAAGCGATTTACGGTGCCATGAAATATCTTTTGAATAATCTTCTTTCGGAGCTGCCGTTCTTTCGATATATTTACTGTCTGTTGATTTTCCGAGGGTAAAGTCACCTCGTATATGTAATCTGTTTTTGGAGAGAGGGACCGGAACAAAAGAAGGGATTCCGATTCGTATTTCGGGGATGGGGCGAGCGTTTCCCGAATAATTAAAATCGCCCGAACTGAGTTCCCTGTTCAACATCGAATTGGAATACTCTTTCTGCCCCAAGGTGAGCATAAGGGATTTGAACCTCAGTTCTCCATACAATTGTTGAATAAAAAAAGAAGAACTGTGGTTAGCGGTCTCAATAAGATCAATACCTCCTTTTATATCCAAATTTCGATTGAACACATGTTTTCCTCCTACAGCACCTCTTAAATAAACATTATTGGCATTGAGAGGTACAGTTCCGTAGGTATTGTTGACCATATGGAAAGGTGTTGTTTCTCCTGTCGAGACAGAACCGAACGTTTCGGCCCGATAGCTGATGCTGTCTTGGGAAAATCCGGAAAAACATAAAGACAAGAAGAGAAGTATTATTGTATATTTTTTCATTCGGATTATTTTGTGCAAGTTATTCGGGTTCAAATATCATGATTTTTTTGCTAATATTACCGTTTCGTAGCAGCTAAACTTGTGAAAGGTTATCAAAATTTGAACTCAATCTGCCGGTTCTTTCTTATTTTATTCGGATTAAAAATACATGATTATACTTTCGTTTTAAACTTAAAAAAGCAACCGAGGGAATTTGTACGGTTGCTTTATTCTTTTCTTAATACATAAGGATTTGAAGATTAATCTCGGTTAGAGAAATATTTCATAAATTGGCTTCTCTCATACAAAGAAGGATCGATTATATTGGCAGTGCTCAGTTTTCCTTTGAATTCCTCAATGGACCGGAAGTTCATGGAATTCATCCATTCTTCCAGACTGATAATAATTGGGGAAATGATTTCCAACCCATGTTGGTAAACAGCGCTGCACAATTGGACGGCTGAAGCTCCCGACAGAATGCATTTGATCAGATCTTCCCAATCATGTATTCCGGTAGAAGAAGCTAACGATAGCCGAGGAAATTTTCCTGCCACAATACCTGTCCAGCGTATGGTATCTGCAATGTCGGAATGAGAACTGAAAACCTGACCCGATACGATCTGCAGTTTATTAATATCAATATCGGGCTGATAAAGTCGGTTAAAGAGAACCACAGCAGCGGCTCCGTTTTTATAAAAGAGATCCACCATCCTCACAATATTATCAAAGAACTTGCTCATCTTTACGATAACAGGGATCTTAACCGTCTGTTTAACCAACCTTAATATCTTAATATAGAGTTCTTCGGTATCCTCCGGTTTGCATTCCGGGTCTGTAGGTAATAATACAATATTCAATTCCAACGCATCTGCACCCGCTTCTTCTATTTTCCGGGCAAAATCAATCCATCCCTCCGATTTATAACAATTGATACTGGCAATGATAGGAATCGAGCACAATTGTTTGGATTCTTTGATTAAGGTAACATAATCGTCCAATCGATTGTTCTTGACATAATTATTTATGTAGTCTATTGCTTCCGGGAAGTCGGAACTCTGAGACATCCAATGCGACTCCATTGAAATTTGCTCTTCAAACAAGGATTTAAGAACGATTGCTCCGGCTCCTGCTTTTTCCAGATTCCTGTTTCTTTCAGCGCTCCGGGTCAATCCCGAACTGCCGATAATAACCGGATTTTTCAAGGTCATTCCCGCATATGTTGTTTCCAAAATGCTTTTCATTCGATATCAGTTTACGTTCATACAAATCTATTAAATAAATTCCTTAAAATGTTAATCTTTAGGAATAAAATATCAATAGTTCGAACCAAAAATAGAGCTGCCGATTCGAACAAGGGTGCTTCCTTCCTCTATGGCGATGAGATAATCATTGCTCATACCGATCGATAAATCATTAAAACGGTTATCTTCGGCGAAAAAATGAGTTTTTATTTTCTTAAAGAAAGAAGATAATTCCGCAAATTCGGTTCTTATAATGCTTTCATCCTCGGTATAGGTTGCCATACCCATCAGACCTGAAATTACAATATTCTTCCATTCGTTTAATAATTCCCGATTTGAAAGTAATTCCCGGCAAGCATCATAAGAAAATCCGAACTTATGTTCTTCCCGAGCGATGTGAATCTGCAGCAATATTTTAATTTGTCGGTTGTGAAGGGCTGCCTGTTTATTGATTTCCCGGATCAATTTGATACTATCGGCACTCTGTACGGTATCAATAAAAGGAGCAATGTATTTTACTTTGTTTGTCTGCAGATGGCCGATGAAATGCCATTCGATGTCGGGTGGCAAGGCATTGTATTTTGCGGTGATTTCTTGTACTTTGCTTTCCCCAAAGATTCGCTGTCCCGCATCATAAGCTTCTAGAATGGAAGCTGGCGGGTTAAATTTTGAAACCGCAGCCAGTCGAGTGTGCGGAGGCAGCTTTTTCCGAATCTGTTCGAGTCGAGAACTTATACTCATATGGCGGGCACTTCTTTTTCTTCTTTAGGGGAAAATGGGAATACGTCCATTAACATGGTTTCATTTACGGAAGCGATGGTATAGTCGGCCATGGTTCCTTTCATTCCTTCTTCCAAGACAGCAATAGCCTCTTTTATATCGGAAGCTTGGGCCAGCATTTGAACTGCTGTCTTTTTTTCTGCACCGCTTTTTTCATCCAAGGTGATAAAATGGACTTTAATTCTATAATAACGGTCGCCGGCATCATTAAAAAACAATTCGTTTATACGGGCCCGTTTGATATCGGCAATAGTAAATTCGCCCGATATGTAAGGTTTTATTTCTTCAATGATGCGAGCTTCAGCTTCCGTAAAAGAAAGTGCATCTACCAAGTACGGCTCGGAAACTTTCTTCAGGATTCCGTTCTCCATCATTTTCTCATACGATATTTTACATTCGAACCAGTTCATATATCTTATTATTAAAATTATTTTAACGATTTATTAATTTCCTCTATATAATCCAGCAATTCTTCTTTTCCGGCTTTTTTCGACGAAGAAGTTTTGAATACGGGCGGAAGTTCTTCCCATGTTTCAAGCAGTCGCTCCTTGTAAGCTGTGATATTCAGGCTTAATTTGGATGCGGAAATTTTGTCTGCTTTTGTAAAGATGATGGCAAAAGGGATTCCGTTTTCTCCCAAAAACTCCATAAATTCCAGATCTATTTTTTGAGGTTCATGCCGACAGTCCAATAAAACAAAGAGGCAGGTCATCTCTTCTCGTTCCAGAATATAATGATCAATAATTTCACGAATGCGTTGTCTTCCTTCTTTTCCTCTTTGTGCATATCCGTATCCCGGGAGGTCTACCAAATACCATTCTTTATTTATAAGGAAATGGTTGATCAATTGTGTTTTGCCCGGGGTGGAAGAGGTCATTGCCAAATTTTTCTTTCCGGTGAGCATGTTGATCAGAGAAGATTTCCCGACATTTGATCTTCCAATAAACGCATACTCGGGCAGCCCGTCTTCCGGACATTTGTTTACATCCGTATTGCTTATGATAAATTCTGCTGATTTGATATTCATAATCAATGTTACTAATAAGAAAGCATACAAAAGTAATAAAGTTAGAGGTCGGTTTTATAAATTCCGGAAAAATTTTATGAGCCTCGCGGGTTTATATCGACGTTACAACATTAAGTCGCTCATAATTCCATCCGAAACAAACAGGCCTTCCTCTGATAGAATCAATCGTCTGTGTTGTCGCTTTATCAGATCATTATCAATGTATTTTTGAACTTTCAGCAAACAATAGCTTGCCGTTTCCGGAGGGAACAGCTTTTTTATTTCTTCCGGATCCATTCCTTTATTGGTTCTTAAGCGGGTTAATATATATTCGTTATAAGCTGTTTTCTTGTCAATAAGCTCGATTTCATAGGATAGTTTGTTTTCTTGAATCGAGGAAATATATTCTTTGAGCGAAGCAATATTCCATTGTCTGCTTTTACCATTGTACGAATGAGCAGAGGGTCCTATTCCTAAATAAGGTGATCCGTTCCAATAAGCGGAATTATGCCGGGATTCATATCCTTTTTGACAAAAATTAGAGATTTCATATTGCTGAAATCCTGATTTTGCAAGTATTCGTTTCATTTCAAAAAACATTTCACGACTCAATTCTTCCTCAACAGGGACTATTACTCCTTTATTTAATAAGGAATCCAATTGAGTGCCGGGTTCATAAGTCAGGTGATATGCCGAAATATGTTGAACATTTAACCGGGTGGCTTGGAATAAGTTTTCTTTCCAAGTACTTACTGTTTGCCCGGGGATACCATATATTAAATCAATACTAATATTATTAAAGCCTGCCGATTGACAATTTTCAACGGCAAGTATAGCTTGTCGGGCAGTATGTCTTCTGTTTAAAAGCCGAAGTTCTTCATCCGAAAAACTTTGAATGCCGATGCTAATACGATTGAAAGGTAAATACTTTAATGATTCGATGTATTCTTTTGTAAGATCATCCGGGTTGGCTTCAATTGTAACTTCCAAAAGTTTATCACAAGGAAACAGGGCTTTTATTTGGTTCTGAATTGTGTTGAGGTCAGTTGCCGACAGCAAGGAGGGAGTACCTCCCCCCATATAAATTGAGGTGACGGGAGCACCGTCCAAATAGTCTTTTTGCAATGCTAATTCCTTGCATATAGCCTGTATATATATATTCTTTTGCTCTAAAGAAATGGAAGAAAAAAAATCACAATAGCTGCAACGCTTTTCGCAAAATGGGATGTGCACATAAATACCGGCCATGAATAAAGCTGTTTGGATCTGATAGGATCGCTGTTTTTACTAAGATTATGGAGGAATTTTTATTTGTCGGTTATTTGAATCTGATGAATAACAATTCCGGGAATAGCTTTCCGGGATTGTGCCGGAT
>DAIQOU010000320.1:0-5634 GCA_036787725.1 Bacteroidales bacterium | reverse complement strand
CCTGGTTTTCATATTTTAAATTTATAAAAGAATATCGATTCCATCCGATTTCATTCAGCCCTTTTTCGTAAAAAAGCTTGAGCTTTTCCAGGTTTTCTTTATAATTTTCCATTTTCCCCAGCAGAATCTGATGATTTCCTACACGCGGGGTGAGTTCGACATCCTTATTGGTTCGTATATTGATTTGTTCTATCTGAGCTTTCCAAAACGGATCGGACTGTATGAATTTAGCAAAATCGTACAGGTCGTTTTTAGCATATTGTTCGTCAATATTACCTGTCGCCACGGGCACGAATGCTGCAAAATGAGATGCTAACGGCATAATTTCTCCGTCCAAATCCAAATAATAGTTATTTTTTCCGGCAATAACTCTGATTATCGGCATTTTCTGATAAACTTCCACTTTTAAAGTTCCCCCTGTGGTTTTATAACATTCTGCTTTTTTAATCAGCTTGTTTTCTAAAAGCGTCTTTTCGATTTGATCTGTATCTATATCTTTCATTTTTTTTCCAAATGGGCTTAAAGAGGCTTTTTTAATCATTAATTCTACATCCTTCTTTTTGATGAAATGACGTTCCAAAGTATCAGTTACAACTATATCCATGGTATGACATATTTCTTCCTCTGCTTTCGGACTCACTATGAATACCGCAAAGAAAAGATAGGTCAAAAGAGCCAATATAATTGAGATAAAAATACTTCTTCTTAACATTTATTTTCTAATATTTGTTTAACTGCCGGAATTAATAATTCAATATCACCGGCTCCCGCCATCAATACCACTTCAAAGTTTCCCGATTGGATTATCTCCGGCAATTGTTCTTTGCGAATCAATTGTTTGGAGGAGATTGAAATCAAATCATATATTAACCAAGAGGTTACGCCTTCAATCGGCGCTTCTCGTGCAGGATAAATATCCAATAAAATTACTTCATCCGAAAGGGATAAAGCGGAAGCAAATTCCTTATAAAAGTCACGTGTTCTCGAATAAAGATGCGGTTGAAAAACCACCGTCAATTTCCGATCGGGATATAATAATTTCACGGACTTTATACTTTCGGACAATTCTTCCGGATGATGCGCATAATCGTCGATTAAAACCTCTTTGTCGGTCTGAAGATGAAAGTCAAAACGTCGTTTCGGACCTTGAAAAGACGCGATTCCTTGCTTTACCTCTTCCGGAGTTGCTCCGTTTAATAACGCTGCCGCCATCGCTGCTACGGCATTTTCTATATTAATCCGAACCGGGACGCCGAGTTGAACATCTGTGATTTCATACCCGGGAGCATGAAAGTCAAATAAAATGGTACCCGAATTGATTCGTATATTACAGGCATAAAAATCGGTATTCACTTTTTCCGAACCTGAATAAGTATATACTCTTATTCCCGGATTCAATGAAGGAGTTAAATTCAATCCTTTTTTTATCAAAAGGATTCCTCCCTTTTTTATTAATGTGACAAAATGAGCAAAACTTTCTTCATAAGCATTTTCATTTTTGTATATATCCAAATGATCCGGTGAAATGGAAGTTATAATGGCGGTCGAAGGGGACAACGAATGGAATGATCGATCGTATTCGTCAGCTTCTATAACGGTAAAGTCGCCGGATTCGGATAACAATAAGTTTGTATCGTAATTTTTCAATATTCCTCCCAAAAAGGCCGAACAATCCAAATGAGATTGTTTCAACAAATGGGCAATCATTGAAGAAGTAGTGGTTTTTCCGTGAGTTCCCGCCACACAAATCGAATTGCTCGATCGGGTAATCTCACCCAATACTTGAGCCCTCTTGTGAATCGAAAAGCCGGCCTTCCGGAAATAGTCCATTTCTTTATTGTTTTGATCCAATGCAGGAGTGTAAATGATCATGGTGGTGGCAGGATCTTTACAATAATCGGGAATGAGATCCGGATTATCGACATAATGGATATCTGCACCCTCTTCAGACAGTTGTTTGGTTAAAAGGGTTGCCGTACGATCATATCCGGCTACTCTTTTTCCCCTACTCAAATAATAGCGGGCCAAGTTACTCATTCCAATGCCTCCGATTCCCAAAAAGTATAAAGATAAAGTTTTATCCATTGTTATTACCATTCACCAGGTTAATAATTTCATCCGTTATCTTACTCGCTGCTTCAGGGTAAGCCCATTCTCGAATTTTTTCACTGTATGAGCTCAATAGAACTTCATTATTTATCAGAAGCAATGCGGTGTCGACCATTTTTTCGACAGCATCTTTATCGGAAATCATGTCGGCTGCATCTTTTTTAAATAATGCCAATGCATTCTTTGTCTGATGATCCTCTGCTACATTGGGAGACGGAATTAAAATGACCGGTTTTCCCAATATACAAAATTCGGCAATAGAGCCGGCTCCCGCTCTGGAAATAATGAGATCGGCTACCGAATAAGCCAGATCCATTCGAGAAATAAAATCAGTCAAACAAACCGGCATCTCGGGATATGCCGATAAAGCTTGCCGGGCTTCTTCATAATAAAATTTCCCCGATTGCCATATAAATTGGACTTCGGAATCTTTTATTTTTTCCAATCCTTGTATCATTCCCTGATTGAGGGTTCGTGCACCCAGGCTTCCACCCAATACGAGTATTGTTTTTTTCTCCGGATCTAAGTTGAAAAAAGCGAAACCTTCTTTTCTTTTTTCATCCGAAGACAGCAAATTTCTTACCGGATTACCCGTCAAAACAATTTTGCTTTTTGGGAAAAAACGTTCCATTTCCGGATAAGCAACACATATTTTGGAGGCTTTTTTTGCTAAGAATTTATTGGTAACCCCGGCATACGAATTCTGTTCTTGTATTAAAGTCGGGATTCCTGCTTGACCGGCAGCTCTTAATACCGGTCCGCTGGCATATCCTCCCACACCGACTACCACGTCCGGTTGAAAGTCCCGGATTACTTTTCGGGCCAATGCAATACTGTTGATTAATTTAACGATTACCGGAATATTCTTGAATAAATTCTTTCGATTGAGTCCGGCAACGGGCAACCCTATTATTTTATATCCGGCAGCCGGTACCCGTTCCATTTCCATCCGGTTTTCGGCACCGACAAAAAGGATTTCTGCATCCGGCATCCTGGCTTGCAGTGTGTTTGCAATAGAGATCGCCGGGAAAATATGTCCTCCCGTTCCTCCTCCGCTGATTATAATTCTCAATGCCTTCTTCATAAGTCAGAATTCTCCTGCGTTTACATTTTCTTCGTTAAAAGCTTTCTCGACAGAAGGGTTGCCTGCAGCCGATTCTTCACGTGCTTGTTCGGCAATCTCCTCTTCTTTTTTTATTCCTTTCGGATTATCGAATCGGCTTACACTCAATATAATTCCCAAATAAACACAAGTGATCAGGGTGGAAGTCCCTCCCCGGCTGATCAAAGGCAACGGTTGACCGGTGACCGGAATCAAACTCACGGCTACGGCCATATTCGCCAAGGCTTGCGATACAATAATGAGGGCAGAACCCATAACCAAATATTTTGGAAATTTATTCTTACATCGGTTGGCGATTATGCCCGACCGGATAAATAAAATAACATACAATAATAATACGCCGAGCCCGCCGATCAATCCCATTTCTTCTATAATAATGGCATAAATAAAGTCGGAATAAGCTTGAGGCAGAAAATCCCTTTCCTGACTTTTTCCGGGCATTTTCCCCAGCATTCCCCCGCGGGCAATGGCTATTTTGGCATGAGAAACCTGATAATTGTCATCTGTAATTTGGAACTCGTTTTCTCCGCCGCTATTTTCTTTGTGAGTGAAATCTTTGATCCGTTCTTTCCATGTTACTCCCCGGGGAAAAACGGTGTTAATGGCTGTTGCAGGTAAAAATACCAATGCACTTATAAATACAGTTAATAATACAACGATAATCAAAAACAGCTTACTTAATTTACGAAAAGGGACTTGCCCGATAAACATTAAAATGAATACAATCACGAACAACATCACTGCAGTAGACAGATTATCGAAAAAGATAATTCCGCAAGTGATGGAAGTGGCAATAATAATCCATTTATAGGTTTTATTTTTTGAATCTTTGGTTTTTTTCATTTTTGAAAGCAAAAATGCGGTTGCTATAACCAAACAAAGTTTTGCAAGTTCCGAAGGCTGAAAAGAAATGCCCGCAATAGTTAACCACCGGTCGGCTCCGTTGATGGAAGCGCCGAATATCTTTGTCAAAATCAATAAAAACCAGGTAATGGGTAATGAGATAGCCAAGAGGGAAAAGAACTTCGGCTTTATACTGTGAATAAATAATACAACTCCTACACCAACCAATAGAAAAATGGAGTGGCGCATAATCGGATCCCAATAATAATCTTTACGATAAGCCAATGTACTTGATGCACTGTAGACCTCTACAATGGATATCAGACACAGGAACATGAATATCATCCAGATTACCCGATCCCCCCGGAATATTTTATTTATAAAATCCATCAATTATAAATGCCTGACCATTTCCTTGAATTGACATCCTCTGTCTTCATAACTTTGAAACAGATCAAAGCTGGCACAACAAGGAGACAACAATACCGTATCCCCTTTTTCTGCCAAACGGTAAGCCCGGTTTACCGCTTCTTGCATGGAACCGGCATCTTCAATCCGATCTATTTTGCCGTCAAAAAAGGCATGCAGTTTACGATTATCTTTTCCCATGAAAATTAATGCACGGCATTTTTGAAGAACTAACGATTCGATTTCCGAATAATCATTGCCTTTATCCAATCCTCCCAGAATAAGGACAATCTTTGATTTTATACTTTGTAAAGCATACCAACAGGAATTGACATTCGTAGCTTTAGAATCGTTAATGTATTCAACCCCTTTTACCCGTGCTACTTTTTCAAGACGGTGTTCTACCCCTTTGAAGTCTCCGAGGGATTTCCGTATATCTTCATTTTTAATATCCAATAATTTAGATGCGATTCCGGCGGCCAGGGAATTATATAAATTATGTGTTCCGGTAAGTGCTATTAATTCTTCTTCCATAACAAAATTACCTTTTGAAGTTTCAATTATTAATTGATTATTATCTGTATAAGCTTTAACATTCCCTTTTTTATTTCTTGAAAAAGGATAGAGAGTGGATTTCAGATGAACTATTTTAATTTCATTCGAAATGATCGGATCATCGTACCGGTAAATAAAAGCATCTTCTTCTGTTTGATTCCGGATTATCCTCATTTTGGAAGCGGCATAATTTTGTATGTTGTAATCATACCGATCCAAATGATCCGGAGTTATATTTAATAAAATGGCAATATCGGCTTTGAAATCATACATATTATCTAATTGGAAGCTGCTAAGCTCCAATACATAATAATCAAAATTGCGTTCGGCTACTTGTAATGCGAAACTGCTTCCCACATTCCCGGCCAATCCCACATTCAACCCTGCATTTTTGAGAATATGATAGATGAGCATGGAAGTAGTTGTTTTTCCGTTACTTCCGGTAATACAGATCGTTGTAGCATCTGTATACCTTCCTGCAAATTCAATTTCGGAAATAATCCGAATATTTTTTCTTTTTAATTCTTCGATGATGGGGGCCGTATCCGGAATGCCCGGGCTTTTCAGGATCAGGTCGGCGTTCAGGATCAGTTCCG
>DAIQOU010000319.1:0-5636 GCA_036787725.1 Bacteroidales bacterium | reverse complement strand
GAGAAAATATTCCCGTCCCCACTGATACCGTTGAAGTTCCCGTTGTTGCTCCTGTTGAAAAAAAAATACCCTTTTATAAGGACTTCAGTTACTTTTTTGCTTATTCACCTACTTATACCATGCCTTTCGGCTTAACTTTCGGCTTAATAAACGAAAATAGAATAGGAGGATATGTAAGTTTCAGGTCGAATTTAAGTTTCTATAAGACCGACAGTATTTGTAATGATAATATTATCCCCGGTTATGGAAAAAATACTCAGTATTGTTTTGATACCGAAAAGAAAAAAAGAAATTATCATCTATTTACGGCAGGTATATTATTCCCGGTATTAAAGAATGCTTTTATGTCTGTAGGTATGGGCTATGGTAAAAGGGACTTTTTTCGTTATGGATATGTTTTTGACGATCCTTCCGATATCCGATCGGAGGAATGGTATCATAATGTAAGCAAATCTTATAACGGGTTAAGCCTGGAAGTCGGAGGAATTTACAGATATAAGAATATGGTATTTTCTGCCGGAGTAAATTCTATTGCACTCAAGGATATAGATGTATTTGCGGGTGTGGGATATTCATTTTAATGATAAACGCAGATGAAAAAAATATTCGTTATATATTTCCTTTCTCTATTATTTTCGGCTTGTATAAACGAAGGGGAGTTTTCTTCGGAAGTACAGAATGCCAAAAAGCCGGTAGTTTCTACCGATTCCTCATCCAATGTAGACTTTTTTAATGTGAAACTTTATGGTACGGTTGAACTTGCCAACGGTTATGAAGTTACTGCCAGGGGTTTTATTCTGGATACTTTACAAACCATGAAAGGAACCGGATTATCATCCGACAAAGGAGGGAAAGGTAATTTTGCCGTAAATGCAGAGGTGAAACCCGGAAAAATATATTATTACAGGTCTTATGCAGTGAATAAAATAGATACGGCTTTTGGTGAAATTAAAAGTTTTCAAACCAGAAGTACCAATCCGGTGATTCGTACTTTGAATGTTGCTAATATAAAAGACGGAACTGCAGATTGTTTTGCCGTGTTGGATTTCGACGGATTTAATCCTGTGGAAAAGATAGGAATTTGTTGGGGAACTTCAGAAGTACCTACTTTTGAAAACGACAGTGTTACCTATTATGAAGGAGATATTGAAATAGGAAAAACAGTATCCGTGAAGATAAAAGGAATCAGAGGCGGAGTTCCTTGTTACTACAGAGCTTATGCCGTTAATGCCGACGGATCTCATTATGGGGAAATATCACAATTCTCCACTCCGCCTATTTTTGTAGAATTAGAAAAATTTCCGCAAGAAGAAGGAAGGCATTTTTCTGCGACCTTTATGCTGGGACCGGATTTTTATACTGTGGGAGGTGCAGGAAGTTCCAGTGAGTCTACTTATTTGGATGGTGTTTATGTGTATGGTACCGATCTTCAACAATGGATACCGAAAACAAATTTTAAAGATAAAAGGCGGGGTGCTGTCGGTTTTACTATCGGAGATTACGGATATGTAGGATTTGGACATATAGCCGCCAGCAGTTATCGTACGGATGTATATCGGTATGATCAGCAAGAAAGTGTTTGGGAAGAAACAACTCCCCGTATTATTACGGAAGGAGTATTACCGCCGGTAAGTTATGCTACCTCATTCAGCCATGATAAAAACGGTTATGTTATAGGGGGTGTGGGACAGTCGGGTCAACAATATAATCAATATGTGTGGAGATGTTCCGTGGACCCGGATGATGCGATGACATTAATTTGGGAACGTTTAAGACGAATCCCTGTGGTTTCATTTAAAAATGCAATATCATTTGTATTTGAGGATAAAGCTTATATTGGTTTGAGTGATAGTGCTGTAGTTGCCGGCATTAATTATAAATACCGGGAAATTTGGGAATATGATATTAAAGCAGATCGATGGACTTCATTTACTTATTGTCCTCCGGAGTTTAACTTTGGAGATTCGGGCATGGGGACACGTGCTGCCGCTACTGTTATTACTAACGGAAAAGCTTATTTTACAGGAAAAGATCAAATTTGGGAATTGGATTTGAGAACAAAAGAATGGGCGCCCAAGTCAGTATTACCCATAAATCGCTTCGGAGGAAATGTCATGTTCTCTGTAGGAGATGTTATCTATCTTGGAGTCAATTCCAAAATGACCGAGTTTTACCAATATTTTCCCTTGTGGGATAATTGAATCAATATGAATAATAAAGATATACATCAGCTGTTACAGAAAAGTGTAAAAGATTTGTCGGAAGATTATCATTCCAAGTATCCTTTCATTCCGGTGTATGATAAGGAACTTCCTCAAAATAAAGCGTTGGAAGATATCTTAAATATCATAAGAGCCATTGTGTTTCCCGGATATTTTGGGAGTTCATTGGTTAATTTCGGCTCTTTACCTTATCATACCGGTGTTTGGGTAGAGAAGTTATACAGTACTCTTTCCGAACAGATCTTCAGAACCCTGACATTTAATACCGAATCGGAGGATCGTTGCAAAACAGAAGAAAAGGCCTGCGATCTTTCCTTGAAATTTGTCAGTAAGTTACCTCGTATCAAATATCTTTTATCTACCGATGTAAAGGCCATTTTTAATGGAGATCCGGCAGCTAAGGATTATACGGAAATCATTTTTTGTTATCCGGCAATGCGAGCTTTATTGAATCATCGGGTGGCTCATGAATTATTGAAACTGAATATTCCTTTAATTCCTCGAATGATGTCGGAAATTGCTCATGCAGAGACGGGTATCGATATCCATCCCGGAGCGCAAATCGGAAAGTATTTCAGTATTGATCATGGAACCGGAGTCGTGATCGGACAAACGGCAGTGATCGGAAAACATGTACGCCTTTATCAGGGAGTAACATTAGGGGCTAAAAGTTTTTCTTTGGATGAAAACGGAAATCCCATTGATATTCCACGACATCCTATTTTGGAAGATTATGTTACAGTGTATTCCAATTCCTCTATTTTAGGAAGAATTACCATTGGAGAAGGGACCATTGTCGGAGGGAATGTATGGTTGACCCATAGCGTTCCGCCTCATTCAAAAATACTTCAGTCCAAAGCGGTAGAATCTTATTTCATTGATGGATTGGGGATTTAATCTTAATTTTTCATATTCAAATAACGAGAAGGAGTGACATCCAAGTTTGTCACTCCTTTTTACTTTAGAAATGCTTTTTGATCTTAAAAGAGAATTATATTGATAAAATTCTACTTTTTTAGCAAAAGATTAAAACAAAATGACAAAAAAATTTGTATTTATGGTTGCGTTATGATTATCTTTGTGTCGGTTTCGATTGACAATGGCTTCGAAACGGATAAGAGTAATATAATTATTATTAAGAATGGCTTTAATAAATGAACATTTTCTGAAATTGCCCGGGAATTATTTATTTTCCGAAATCTCCCGGAGGGTAAATAAATATAAACAAGATAATCCGGAGAAAAACATAATCAGTTTAGGAATAGGAGACGTTACCCGTCCGTTGGCACCGGCAGTGATCGAAGCCATGCATAAAGCTGTGGAAGAGATGTCGGATGAAAAGACAATGCACGGATATGCTCCGGAAACAGGATATTCGTTTCTTATAGAAACCATCATAAAGAATGATTATAATTCAAGAAATATCCGGTTGGAACCGGATGAGGTATTTATAAGTGATGGAGCAAAAAGCGATACGGGAAATATAGGGGATATATTAAGTCCCGACAATACGGTGGCGGTTACAGATCCTGTTTATCCGGTTTATTTGGATACCAATGCCATGGCAGGGAGAGCCGGATATTTTATAGACGGCTTATGGAATCGGATCACTTATTTGCCTTGTACTCCCGATAATAATTTTATTCCCGAAATTCCGTCCGGATCGGTTGATATGGTTTATTTATGTTATCCCAATAATCCGACCGGAACAACATTAACAAAAGATCAATTGAAAAAATGGGTTGATTATGCCTTGGATCATAAAACCTTGTTGCTGTTTGATGCTGCTTATGAAGCATTTATTACAGAGGAAGATGTTCCACACAGTATTTATGAGATTGAGAATGCAAAACAGGTAGCCGTTGAATTCAGAAGTTTTTCGAAAACGGCCGGTTTTACCGGCGTTCGTTGCGGTTATACGGTAGTGCCGAAAGAATTATTGGTGGAAGATAAATCCGGTAAAAAACATGTTCTTAATCAATTGTGGAAAAGACGCCAATCAACCAAATTCAATGGGACGGCTTATATTGTACAGCGGGCTGCCGAAGCGATTTACTCTCAAGCCGGGAAAGAGCAGATCCGGGAAACAATCGATTATTATATGCAAAATGCGCAAATTATTAAGGAAAACCTGGAAGATAAAGGAATGACGGTATACGGAGGTATAAATGCTCCTTATATTTGGGCTAAAACTCCCGGTAACTTGTCTTCTTGGGAATTTTTTAATGTATTGTTGAATGAGGTGCAACTGGTAGCTACTCCCGGAGTGGGATTCGGAAAAAGCGGAGAGGGCTTTATTCGTTTTACTGCGTTTGGGACCCGAGCAAATACAATAGAAGCGGTTGAACGTATTAAAAGTTTGAAAATATAATTATAAAATCAATAATAATTAAAAGAAATAAAAGTATGCCTTTGTATATTCCTAAAAACTATAAGCCGGCCCTTTCTTCGGAAGAAATGGAGCAAGCAATCAGAAAATTAAAAGTGAAGTTTCAGAATGAATTGGCCGATCAACTTTCATTGCGAAGGGTAACGGCCCCGTTGTTTGTCCTTTCCGGTACCGGGATAAATGATGACCTGAATGGGATCGAGCGTCCGGTATCATTTGAAATCCCGGCGTTGGGAGGAAGAAGGGCTGAAATTGTTCACTCGTTGGCGAAGTGGAAACGAATAAAGCTGGGTGCATATAATATTGAACCGGGAAAAGGACTGTATACGGATATGAATGCCATTCGTGCTGATGAAGAGTTGGATAATATTCACTCCCTGTATGTAGACCAATGGGACTGGGAAGCTTCCATTACTCCGGAAGATCGGAATTTGTCTTTTTTGAAAGAAACAGTGCGGAAGATTTATAAGGCATTAAAGAATACCGAATCTTTTGTTTGCGAAACCTATCCTCAGATAAAGCCGTTATTGCCGGAAGAGATTCATTTTGTTCATACCGAAGAATTACAGATGAAATACCCCGATCTGTCTTCAAAAGAACGAGAAAATAAAGTCGTGAAAGAATACGGGGCTGTTTTTCTTATCGGTATTGGTGGAAAGTTACCGGACGGAACCGTTCATGATGGTCGTTCTCCCGATTATGATGATTGGAGTACGCCTACCGAAAACGGCTATAAAGGATTGAATGGTGATATTTTAATTTGGAATTCCATATTGGGATCTGCTTTTGAGATTTCTTCTATGGGAATTCGCGTAGATAAGAATGTGTTGCTTAACCAGTTGAAATTGAGAAATGAGGAAGATCGTTTGAAGTTGTTTTTCCATAAAAGTCTGATGGAAGACAAAATTCCTCTTTCCATGGGAGGAGGTATCGGACAGTCCCGGTTGTGTATGTTCTTTTTGCATTGTGCCCATATCGGAGAGGTTCAGTCCAGCATATGGCCGGAAGGAATGATTGAAGAATGC
>DAIQOU010000318.1:0-5636 GCA_036787725.1 Bacteroidales bacterium | reverse complement strand
GTTACGAATTGTAATCAATTACCCCGGCAGGGGTAAAATGTGCATAACCCCGAGTGCAACTGAGAGGATACCCCGCTCACATCAACCCTGAAGGGGTTGAACCTGCTTCGGGGTTCATTACGCATTGGCGTCTTATTACCCCGAGGCAGTCCGGGGTTATGCACATTTAGCTCCCGACGGGCAATGTCATTAAGTTAAGTTCTGCAGGGGCAACCCCATGCCATCCGGTTAATACGGACCGTTACCGGCAGCCGGAGGCTGCTAAACTTTGTAGGCAGTGGCTTTAGCCACTGTAGTACGACCCTCTCTCTTTCAAACGCCTCCGTTAGGAGGCAAACAAATTGAAAGTTAACCGCCTACGGCGGCTTTATGTGGAGAGATACTGCCTTATTCCGGTAGTCTGAGACTACCGGCTACAAAGCTGCGCAGCCTACGGATGCAGAGAAGTTCGACTTGTCCTTTCGAGCACAGTAGCAGCATCCTTTTAAGTGTTTTTCTTAACTTAATGACATTGCCCCGGCGGGGTAATTGCATCCAATTCATAAACTCTCCGAGAAATACCCGACCTTTTGAGACAGTGTCTCTTTCATCTTTACAGAACTAATTCTAAAGCGACATCCCTTAATATCACGCATTACATATATTAAGATGTACCGATCGAATTAAAAGATTATCCAATAGAGGAAGCATCGGTAAAAATTAATCAATCCACAAAAATTATTTTTTTCCTTGATTGGCAACCGCATTCATCTTGGCTTCTATCTCTGCGGGATCTCCCAAAAAGTAATCTTTAATCAAATTCATATCATCGTCAAACTCAAATACATAAGGAACTGCTGTCGGCAAGTTCAGTTTAATGATATCTTCATTCGATATATTCTTCAAGTATTTAATAATACCCCGTAAACTGTTACCGTGTGCAGCCACCACAATCTCATCATAATTTTTCATTGAAGGAACAATTACCTCCGTCCAATAAGGAACAATACGATCTACCGTATCTTTCAACGATTCCGTATAAGGAACTTCTGCGTCGGGTAATTCATTATATCTGATATCCTTTCGAGGACTTCTGGGATCATCTTGAGCTAAAGGATCCGGAGCAATATCATAACTTCTTCTCCAAATAAGAACTTGTTCATCACCGTATTTAGCGGCAGTTTCAGCTTTATTGAGACCTTGAAGCATTCCGTAGTGTTTCTCATTCAGTCTCCAGGATTTTTCTACCGGAATCCAATCCAGATCCATCACATCCAATACCTGATTTAATGTCTTTACAGCACGTTTCAAATAAGAAGTATACGCCTTTTGAAAACTAAATCCTTTTTCTTTCAATATTTTACCGGCTGATATCGCCTCTTCCACTCCCTTTTCGGACAAATCAACATCCGTCCATCCGGTAAAACGATTTTCTTTATTCCAAACACTCTCTCCGTGACGAAGTAAAACTACTTTTTTCATTTTGTTTTTTATAAATTAAAATGATACAATAACCTGTATATATTAAAATAATTCTAACTTTAATTATGGATAAAACTCCATCTTACATAAGATATAATTAACCTTCTTCTTTCTTTCTGAAAGGCGTCTTAATAACTGTCGCCTCTAAATCTTTATTCCTTATACGGACATAAATAACCGATCCGGGCCCTGCATGCTCCGGCTTGACATATCCCAATCCGATCCCTTTCTTAAGACAAGGAGAGATAGTCCCGGAAGTCACTTTTCCAATCAAATCACCCCGGTCGTTCACTATATCGTATCCCGTACGGGGAATACCTTTAGTCTCCAAAACAAATCCGCAAAGTTTTCGGTTCACACCCTCCGACTTTTGCTCTTCCAATACAGACCGGCCCATAAAGTCTTTTCCGTCTATGAATTTAGTAATCCAACCCAAACCGGCCTCCAAAGGAGAAGTAGTATCATCCAGTTCGTTTCCGTATAAAGGAAATCCCATTTCCAACCGTAATGTGTCACGAGCTCCCAAACCGATCGGTTTAATATTAAATTCCGCTCCTGCTTCAAAAACAGCATTCCATATTTCGGTTGCATATTCGGGATAAAAATAAATCTCAAAACCGCCGGCTCCCGTATAACCGGTATTGGAAATAATCACTTCTTCCACTCCTGCCAATATACCGGTCGTAAATCCATAATAAGGAATGGTCTGCAAATCAATATCGGTGAGTTTTTGCAAGGTCGATAAAGCCTTCGGACCCTGTATCGCCAATTGAGCCATCCGATCCGAAGCATTTTCCAGTTCGGCATTCACCGTGTTATTCTTGTTACACCAATCCCAATCTTTTTGAATATTGGAAGCATTTACCACCAGCATGTATTTTTCGGATTCATAGCGATAAATTACCAAATCATCCACAATTCCTCCGGCCCCATTAAGCAAACAAGAATATTGAGCTTTACCGACCGTTAAATTTTCTACATTATTGGAGGTTACTTTTTGAAGAAAAGACAAGGCTTGAGGTCCTTTCACCCAAAACTCTCCCATATGAGAAACATCGAAGACTCCGACACTGTCCACTACAGACAGATGTTCTTCTATAATTCCCGAATATTCAACAGGCATATTATATCCGGCAAATTCATGCATTTTAGCACCCAATGCTATGTGAATATCGGTAAAAGGTGTACTTTTCATTATAAATTTATTGATTTGCTGCGAGTTCCGCTATCTTTACGATTACCTCAGTTGCTTTTTCCATGGATTGGATGGAAACATATTCATACCGGCCATGAAAATTCAATCCTCCGGCAAAAATATTCGGGCAGGGTAATCCTTTAAAAGACAACTGACTGCCATCCGTTCCGCCTCGAATGGGTTTTACATTGGGCTTTACACCCACTGCTTCCATGGCTTTAAATGCCAGATCAACAATATGAATTTGAGGTTCTACTATTTCCCTCATATTTTTATATTGTTGTTTTATTTCAAGCCGGAAAGCCCCCGGATAAGATTTGTTGAGAAAGCCGGTAATATCTTCCAATAATTGCAAACGTCCGGCAAACAATTCTTTATCATGATCGCGTACAATGTAAGACAATGAAGCCTCTTCCACGGTTCCGTTCATGCCGGTCAAATGAAAGAAACCTTCATATCCTTCGGTATATTCGGGACGTTGTTCGAAAGGAAGCATAGAGGCAAATTTCATTGCCAGATGCATGGCATTCACCATTTTTTTCTTCGCATAGCCCGGATGAACGTTTCTTCCCTTAACAAAGATTTTAGCTGCAGCCGCATTAAAATTCTCATATTCCAATTCGCCGATTTCACCCCCGTCCATCGTATAAGCCCAATCACAACCGAACAAAGGAACATCAAATTTGGAAGCTCCCATACCGATTTCTTCATCGGGAGTAAAAGCAATCCGTATCTTCCCGTGTTTTATTTCAGGATGCTCCTTCAAATATTGAATCGCCGTAATAATCTCCGCTATCCCGGCTTTATCATCCGCACCTAACAAGGTAGTGCCGTCCGTTACTATTAAATCTTCTCCCACATGATCTTTCAGTTCCGGAAAATCAACGGGAGACAATACAATATTTTCTTTTGAGTTGAGAACAATTTCCGCCCCGTCATAATTCTTCACAATCCGTGGTTGAACATTCAATCCGGACATATCCGGACTGGTATCCATATGTGCAATGAAGCCGATCACCGGAAGCGGACGATCTGTGTTGGCCGGCAATGAAGCCATCAAATAAGCATGTTCATCCAATGTTATTTCCTCTAAACCCAGTTCTTCCAACTCTTCCTTTAAAACGTTGGCCAATACCATCTGTTTTGCGGTACTTGGAGTAACACCGGTATTTTCATCCGATTGCGTATCAAAAGATACATATTTTAAAAAACGATCAACAACATTCATTTTGATTGGAATTAGTTAATGAAAAGAAGAGCCGGTAAATGGTATTACCGGCATTTTCTTTCATCCGGTTTATTTTGATTGTTCTATTTGCAATGTCTTAGTCGGTTGATCACACACTTCGGTAGGACCGAAGTATTGTATCGGGCCGGGATATACATAATCGGTCTTAACGGCCCATTCATCCCGTTGAGATGCAAAATACTTAAAAGGAGCTCCATCCAACTTTACCAATGCTTTTTGAATCACGGGTTTTAATTCGCCATGACGACGCTCCATATTCATCATCATCGTAATAGGTACTCCACCGGCAATCCATTCGGAAGCAGGAGCAATGGTATTACGAACGGAAGACATATATCCGGTTTTTCCGGCACCGATCAAACAGGCGGCTGTATATCCCAATGAATAACAATAATCAGCATCATAATTGGAAGGCGCGGCACAACGTCCTTCATATCCGAAAAAGTGTACCTGAGCTGCAAATTTCCCGTTAAACTTTCCTTGTTCTTTCCATTCGGCTAACCTGTTTCCCACCATTTCAGCCAACAATTTCTCCGTTTCTATCAACGAAACCTGCACGTTTCCGTGAGGGTCCCTGTCTAATGTCAGCTGGCGAGCCACCGTTTCCGGCAAACTGCTGTATATGGCCGCATTTTCAGGTGATAATTTACTTATAATATATTCCCGTTGAGCCGAACGTTTAATTATTCTGAATTCATCCTCATGTGATGCCAGAAAATCATTCAACTCCGCTATTAACTTTTTAATGGCAGGTATAAATTCAATCAATCCTTCCGGGATCAAGACAGTACCGAAATTATTGCCGTCTTCTGCCCTTTTAGCTACAATACCTGCGATATAATTGATAACATCATCCAATGATTGATTGTTTGCTTCTACCTCTTCGGAAATAATGCAAATATTCGGTTGTACTTGCAAAGCACATTCCAGTGCGATATGAGAAGCGGAACGCCCCATTAATTTAATAAAATGCCAATATTTACGCGCAGAATTACAATCACGCTGAATATTCCCGATCACTTCCGAATACACTTTACAAGCCGTATCAAATCCGAAAGAAGTTTCGATCATTTCATTCTTCAAATCACCGTCGATAGTCTTGGGACAACCGATCACTTGCACGCCGGCATCTATAGATTTGTAATATTCCGCCAAAACACAAGCATTCGTATTGGAATCGTCTCCGCCAATAATTACCAAAGCAGAAATATTAAGCTGTTTCAAGATTTCCAGTCCTTTATCAAATTGCTCCTTTTCTTCCAATTTTGTCCGTCCCGATCCTATAATATCAAAACCGCCGGTATTACGATATTCATCGATGATATCAGCTGTCAATTCCATATAATTATGATCAACCAATCCTCCGGGCCCTAAAATAAATCCAAACAAACGGCTATCCTTATTTAATTTCTTAATTCCATCAAAAATCCCGGCAATAACATTATGTCCTCCGGGAGCCTGACCTCCGGATAGAATTACTCCCACATTCACAGGAGCATATTCTTTCTGTTCCGTTGACTCTGTAAATTTTACGACCGGCAATCCGTACGTATTCGGAAACAATTGTTTGATCGCTTCCTGATCGGATACAGATTGAGTCGGAGTTCCTTCTTCAATAGTAACATCAGAGTGTAATGTATTCGGAATTTTAGGCTGATAAGCTGCCCGGGCTATCTGTAATGCACTTTTTGTCATTTTAGTTGATTTTTGAATTGTAACTTTAATTATTCT
>DAIQOU010000317.1:0-5639 GCA_036787725.1 Bacteroidales bacterium | reverse complement strand
AGCTGACCTTAAACAAAGTATCTCTTATAGTTTTGTTTTAAATCTGATGGAATATTATGTCCCTATCGACAGGTATCATTGGTTGTTTGTAACGGGAATGGGAATTGACTGGTCCCGATATCATTTTAAAGGAAATACAGGACTTACCGAAAAAGATGGAATTACCTTCTTTGAGCCTTCACCGGAAGAAGTGAATTACAAATCTTCAAAATTATTGAGCTATTATATAACATTGCCTTTATTATTGGAATATCAGACAAAGATATCCAAAAAGAGAGATTTTTTTGTTTCCGGCGGTTTGGTAGGATACATAAAATGTTATTCTAAATCCCAAGTGGAATACCGTACTTCCGAAGGAAAAAAACAAGAGAATAAAGGACGTGATCTGAATATATTACCTGTAAATGCCCGATTTATGCTTCAGATCGGAATCGATGACATCAGTTTATTCGGATATTATTCTCCTTTTTCTCTTTTTAAGAAAGATAAAGGTCCTGAAATTTATCCCGTAGGCGTAGGATTAATGCTGGGATTTTAGTATCTTTGAATGTGTTTTTCAAACACTTATTCATAATAAAGGCGAAAAGAAGGGTCTTTTTTATATCATTCGGCTGTTAATCCGATAAAATTAAAAAAAATTGAATTATATTAACATTGACTCGATAAGTATAATTTCTTAAGTACAAATGATTTGGATAAGAAAAACAAAAGAATGCTGTAAAAATATGTTATATAATATGTTTTTTTTTTTTGAAGGTATAAAAAAATGATCGACCTTTGTATGCATAACCTAAAACAATCTTTTTGCCTTAAAAGACTAATACCTATTAAAAACTGAATAAAAAGGTTCATTGAGAAGTGAGCCTTTTTGTCTTTTAAAAGAATTAAGTATCTTTGCGCCGATTAAATAACATACAAATGAATCACATCCGCAATTTTTGTATCATTGCTCATATAGACCATGGAAAAAGTACACTTGCCGATCGCTTATTGGAGTATACTCAGACCATTGATAAAAAAGATCTCCAAAACCAAGTACTGGATGATATGGACCTGGAGCGAGAGCGCGGGATTACCATTAAGAGCCATGCCATTCAGATGGAGTATGTTTATAAGGGAGAAAAATATACACTTAACTTAATTGATACTCCGGGACATGTAGACTTTTCGTACGAAGTATCCCGGTCTATCGCAGCGTGCGAAGGAGCTTTGTTGATTGTAGATGCCTCTCAGGGAATACAGGCCCAAACCATATCGAATCTTTATATGGCTTTGGAGCATGACCTGGAAATTATCCCGGTATTGAATAAAATAGATTTGGCAAGTGCCATGCCGGAAGAAGTAGAAGATCAGATTGTTGAATTGCTGGGCTGTCCGCGTTCCGATATCTTGAGAGCCAGCGGAAAAACAGGAGAAGGTGTATTTCAAATTCTGGACACCGTTGTGGAGAAAGTTCCCGCACCTGCCGGCGACCCCGATGCTCCGTTACAAGCCTTGATCTTTGATTCTGTTTTTAATTCATTTCGAGGTATTATAGCTTATTTTAAAATAGTAAACGGAAGCATTCGCAAAAATGATTTTGTTAAATTTATTGCGACCGAAAAAGAATACCATGTGGATGAGGTCGGAATATTACGACTGAAAATGGTTCCTAAGGATGAAGTCGGGTGTGGAAACGTAGGTTATTTAATCTCCGGAATCAAAACGTCCAAAGAAGTAAAAGTGGGAGATACCATTACTCATGTTAAAAATGCGAGTGATAAAGCCATTGACGGGTTTGAAGAAGTAAAACCGATGGTTTTCGCCGGTGTATATCCTATCGAGAGCGAAGATTTTGAAAACCTGAGAAGTTCACTGGAAAAACTTCAATTGAATGACGCTTCATTAACCTTTCAACCGGAATCGTCTGTTGCATTGGGCTTTGGTTTTCGCTGCGGTTTCTTGGGGTTGCTGCACATGGAAATCATTCAGGAACGGTTGGATCGGGAGTTCAATATGGATGTGATTACTACGGTTCCCAACGTTTCTTATAAGGTATTTGATAAAAAAGGAGTGTGCTCGGAAATTCACAATCCTGCCGGACTGCCGGAAGCAACTCAGATTGACCATATTGAAGAACCTTTTATTAGAGCTTCCATCATTACAAGCACTACTTATATCGGTCCGATTATGACTTTGTGTTTGGGAAAACGGGGTATCTTGATCAAACAAGACTACATTTCAGGGGATCGGGTGGAAATTATTTTTGACCTGCCATTAGGTGAAATCGTAATTGATTTTTATGATAAATTAAAAAGTATTTCCAAAGGCTATGCTTCTTTTGACTATCATATGCATGATTACAGGCCTTCCAAGTTAGTAAAACTGGATATTCTGCTGAATGGTGAACCGGTAGACGCTTTATCTACATTAACTCATATGGATAATGCTGTCGGATTTGGCCGGAGAATGTGTGAAAAGTTAAAGGAATTAATACCTCGTCAGCAATTTGATGTAGCCATCCAAGCGGCTATCGGAGCTAAAATCATTGCTCGTGAAACCATTAAAGCAGTACGTAAGGATGTTACGGCCAAGTGTTATGGCGGTGATATCTCCCGTAAACGAAAACTCCTGGAAAAGCAGAAAGAAGGTAAAAAGCGCATGAAGCAGGTCGGGAATGTAGAAGTGCCTCAAAAGGCGTTCCTTGCTGTGTTAAAGTTAGATTAAAAGAAAACAGAAACCGCTTCGGTAGAAAAAAATATTCAGAAACACTTTCCATGCAGACGGAAAGTGTTTTTTGTTCTCTCTATTCATTTCATTCAAATTAAGTACCGGAACACAGGCATGAGTTGTCTATGAGTTTCCCAAGCATTAGAGTATATTCAACCATAAACAGTATAATTTCACAATGTATGGTAAGATGAATATTACTTTTAATGGAAACCCGGTAATTAATTGAGATTGAAACGGACGGAATAAGTAAAAAAAGCAATTGTCAGGAATTTATTAATTGCAGCAAATCCTATATTCTTTTTGCGGCAAGAAAAATGTGTTAGATGTACATCTAAGACTGCGTTACATGTACATCTAAAGCAGTTTTACATGTACATCTAAAACATCCTTGTTCCCGCAATTCAATTGCCGATCTCTGCTGTCGATGAAAAGCGGAAATGAAGAAATGGATGCTTATTTATACTCCTGTTTATTTAATAAAATGTTGTTTTATTAGAGTTTATATTGATAAAGCATTATTGCTTTATCTTTCAATATCTTATCAACCTCCTTACTTTTGCCTTGATGCAAAAGTAACAAAAAATCAAGACTTGGTTTTCCGGTGACCCGCCGGCGTTTTGCGTTCGGAAAGAAACGAAACTTGCTTCGCTTCGAACAATCGTTTCTTTCTTCGCCCGCTTCAACGGGCGGGTGCCCACCTCAGAAACCTATGTCGGTGGCATATAAAGTCATAAGAATCTATTCGATATAAAGTCTAAGTGTTTAATCCGGATTTAATCTATTCGAAGCCGGAGTAATAATATTCCGCTACGGATAAAAATAATCAAGAAAAAATGTATTTTGATTTGTTTCTATTCTGTTGATGACTATTTTTGTCGATGTAATACTTAAAGTCATAAAAATGAAAAAAATTCTATTCACAGCTTCCATTGCTATTTTAGCAGCAGCTTGTACAACCAACGAGAAGTCATATGTAATAACGGGAACTTTACCCGATGATTCTTATAATAATAAAATGGTATATATGTCAGAGTATGAAGATAACCGTGTACTTGACAGTACCTTGGTTACAGATGGTACATTTACCTTTAAAGGAAATGCGGATACTGTCGGAATTCGCCGCTTGAGTTTGGAGCGTCTTTATACCAACTTCATATTGGAACCGGGAGAAATTAAAGTGGACATTTCAAATCCAAATAAACTCAACAATACACCTTTGAATGACAAATTGGCTGAATACATGTCTGAATTTGATGCTGCAGAAAATGTTGCCCGCTCAAAAGATGAAGAATTAAGAAATAAAAGTGACATAGACGACGAAACGCGAACCCGATTGTTGGAGGAAAATTACAATGAATACGTGAATAAAATGGATGCTTTAAACAACCGTTTTTTTTCCGAAAATAAAGATAATGCGGTAGGTACATTTGTTCTGTGGCAATGGTCCTATATGCTTGATGCCGGCAAGATGGATTCGGTCTATGCTGAAAGCGGAGAAGTAATTCGCAACAATAAAATTATTAAACGAATTATCGAACGAAATGAGAAAAAGAGAAAAACTGCAGAAGGAATGCCTTTCACCGATTTTACAATTGAGGATGGTAATTCGGATGGCTCGAAAGTTTCTTTTTCCGATTATGTAGGAAAGGGAAAGTATGTATTGGTTGATTTTTGGGCTTCGTGGTGTGGTCCGTGTATTGCAGAAACACCGGTTATTGCGGAAGTTTACAATAAATACAAAGGGGATAAATTTGAGGTGTTGGGTGTAGCCGTATGGGACAAACGAGATGCGACGGTGAAGGCAATAGAACAACATGGTATTACTTGGCCTCAAATTCTGAATGCGGAAAGTATCCCTACCGATATTTACGGTATTGACGGAATTCCTCATATTATTTTATTCGGTCCGGACGGAAAAATCATTGCCCGTAATTTGAGGGGAGATGCGCTTAAGGCTAAAGTCGCCGAGGCAATGGAAAATGAAGGAAATTAATGAAAAACTATTTAGTAAGGTAAATTGTTTTTCGGTTATTAATTTGAATTTAAAAAATAGCAATACAAATGAAAGAATTTGAATTGAATAACGGGATTAAAATTCCCTCGGTCGGTTTGGGCGTATTTCGGATCGAAGAAGGAGATACCACATATGAAACGGTTAAGTTGGCTTTATCTTTAGGTTACAGACATATCGATACTGCAAGAATTTACGGTAATGAAGCTGCGGTTGGAAAAGCGGTTATCGATTCGGGAATACCGCGAGAAGAAATTTTCATCACCACCAAGCTATGGAATGATGACCAACGTACGGGAAGGGTTATCGAAGCTCTTGACGAAAGCTTGAAACGTTTAAATTTGGATTATATCGATTTATATTTGGTGCATTGGCCGGTCAAGGAAACCTATATTGAAGTTTGGAAAAAAATGGAGGAAATATATGCTTCCGGAAAAGCCAAGGCAATTGGGGTAAGCAATTATCAAGTACATCATTTGGAAAATCTGTTAAACGAAGCTACTGTTGTTCCTGCAGTGAATCAGATCGAATGTTATCCTTACTTAGCACAAAAAGAATTGGTAGATTATTGCAGGCTGCAAGGTATTCGTGCGGAAGCTTGGGGCCCCTTAGGTGCCGGCAAATCAGATGTGTTGAGTAATATTATTATTACAGGGATTGCAAAAAAACACGACAAAACACCGGCTCAGATTGTCTTAAGGTGGAATGTTCAACGAGGTGTAATCGTAATTCCCAAATCGGTTCATGAAAATCGTTTAGTGGAGAACTTGAATATTACCGGTTTCAATTTAACAACGGATGAAATGAATCAAATAAACGGATTGGATAAAAACTTAAGATTAGGTGCAAATCCAGATAATTTTGATTTCTAGTTAATAAAAACATATTTATAAGAAAAGCCGAATTCATTTTTTTG
>DAIQOU010000316.1:0-5639 GCA_036787725.1 Bacteroidales bacterium | reverse complement strand
GGAGGCAAACCGGAACCTGTTGACCCGATAGTTAATCATATTCTTTCGGAAGCCAAGATTGTATGTTGCCAGGAAAATCCGCATGGAGGATATTTGGTTGGTACCACACGGGGCGGACTATTTGTGCTGAATGAAAATTTTCAAATTATAGAGGGATTTTATAAGGACGACCACCTGAAATCGACCTCGGTACTAAGCGTTGGTACCGATAGTTACGGAAATATATGGGCCGGATTGCACGCCGGAATAGCGTGTATAGACAATAGCAGCAATGAATATTATTATACTGATAATGCCATTGGCCAGGTACAATCGGTTCTTTCGGATAACACGGATGTCATAGTGGGTACCAACAAGGGGTTGCTTCTGCTGGACCGTGAAAAGGGAAAATTAACGGAAGTTCCCCAAAGCCAGGGTGTTGTATGGAAACTGCTCTCTGTTAATCATTCAACCATTGTATTACACGATCAGGGAGTTTTTTCTTTTTGCGATGGCAAACTAAATCTTATTCATAAAGGGGGTACCATGAATATGATCCGGTTAAATAATGAAAATCAATATTATATAGCAGGCGAATATAGCGGACTTTCACTTTACAGGCTTATGAATGGTGAACTGCACTACCTGCACCCGATAGCTAACTACAACGGAGACACCCAGAAAATGTATGTCGACAAGAACGATAATATATGGATTCCCGCATCGGGTGTGGGTTTTATCCGGTTAACACTTTCGGCAAACAAAATGGAAGTGTCTTCAATTAAGGAGTATAAAACAGGAAGTAACACTATGCTATGCACCTATATGGATGATAATTTAATTTTCTATGAAGACGGAAAGGCGTTGGCTATCAATGATACAAATGATTCTCTGGAATGGAATCCTGCCATATCGAAACTCATGAAGATGTGCGGCGAAAACCTGCAGGCATTCAGCCAACACGGAAATAAATTCTGGTATAAGAGTAATAATGACATCGGTTATGTGGAACGAAAGAATGACAGCCTTACTAAATATTCAGGTATTTTCGAGAAAGTATACCGGCAAAGACTCACTAATGATTTTTTTCGGGTAAAAGAGTATACTGTATTGGGATTTAGAAACGGATTAGGATTTGCCACCTCGGGCAGAACGGAAACAAGCCGGATAAAACCCGGAGTTATAGAGGCGTATGGTATCAGGGGAACCCTTACTTACAATCAATCGCTCGATTACTTTCGTATCCCCTTTGAGATGAACAACGTACGCATCTATCTTACCCACGTAGGCCCGGGTAAGATGATAGATTACCGGATAAAAGGGTTGTCGGACGAGTGGACTACCGTGAAACTGAATCACTACATTTCCTTACCTTCCCTGCCGGCGGGAACTCACATCGTCGAGGTTTGCAACCACCGGCAAAACGCTACAGATATTCTTACAATAAAGCTAATAGTAGCGCGTCCCTGGTATTTTTCGGATATGGCCCTGGTGTGTTATCTGATCATCATATGTTGCATCGTTTGGCTTACCCGAAGGTATTACCACCGCAAGAATCGTCGGGAACAGGAAATAATTAAAAAGCGCGAAAAAGAGAAACGCGAACGACTGTTGGAAATAATGGAAAAAGAAAAACTGAGAAACGATGTGAAAGAGAAAGATAAGAAGCTTGCCAACATAACGATGAATAGCATGAAGCGCAATACGATGCTGAACGAACTGAAACAGGAAATATCGGGTTTCTCAGGAATCGACGATTTAACAAAACTCAAATCAAATGTTTCACGCATTGTAAAACGCATTAACTCACTCATGAATAATGATGAAAATTGGGAGAAAGCAGAAACTTATTTTAATAGCATCTACGATGGACTATTGGACAGACTGAGAATGAATTACCCCAATCTGTCGCAAACCGATCTTAAACTCTGTGTGTACATCAAGCTCAATCTCAACACCAAAGAGATGGCTGAGCTCATGAACATCTCTCCCCGGAGCATCGAAATGGCAAGATACCGGTTACGCAAAAAACTGGGTCTGAAACCTACGGAGAATATTGGGAGTGTGTTGCAGTAAAAGGCGGAAGCACAGAACCGCGTAACCCATGTAATCCACATGCCTAAGATACTTTACTGAAATTTTATGGTCCCCCCAAATAATGAAAAATAATCCGGGTTTGCTTCGGAGTTAATGTTTTGGCACGCAGGCTATAGCCTGCATCAATCAATTCCTTTTCCAACGCTTTGTTCTTACGAATAGATCCCAGCAGAAATTCTCTGGCTACGCCAACCGACACAGCAGGCATGTACATAGAGGCAACCTCTCCTTTGGAATAAACTCTCATGGTCTTATTGATTTTATATGATTAATTAATTTCATTATCATCATACAGATATATGTTCTTTTGATTTAATTTGTAAATTATCATATAGATATTTTACATGAAATCCAATGATTTTCAATACTGCCAAATGTTCATATATAAATAAGGTGTAAACCGTTCCGGAAAAGGGTTCTGAAAGAGTGTACACTCCTTTGAAGAGGAATGTATACTCTTTCGGAGACTGTTTTTTACCGGTATAAACAGTAGAGACAGCCCCCTTATTGGTACCATTAAAAGGAGTAACACAGGTTATCGAAGAGAATAGAGGGATAGCAACGGGTTACGAGCAAATGCACATTCTCGTTATTTTCCTATGATATATCTTTGTTTCCGTAATCCTTTTACAGAATTAAAACAATGTATAATTTAAAAACTTATTTTTATGCCTTTAATTTACAAACCAATACAGTGTACCAAAGAGGACACAAACGGAGATAAGACCCGGCATCCGACATTAGTAAAACCAGGTCAGGTAACAAACACACAGATGCTGTCCGAACGGCTATCGTTGATGTCAACCCTTACACCGGGAGATATCCACGCCGTTCTGCGGAATCTACCCTTTGTTATAAAAGATGAATTATTAAACGGTCACACCGTAAAACCGGAAGGCTTGGGCTGCTTTACCCTGAAAGCGCACACACGCGGCAAAGGGGTACTTACCAAAGAAGAGGTAAACGCAAACCAGATTAGCTCACTCCGTTGCCAATTCACCCCGGAGTACACACGCAAGGGTGGAGCGGCAACGCGTACTGCATTGACGGATGGAGCGACCTTCAAGCATATTGACTACATCCTCAAAAAAGGAGGTGTAATTGCCGAAGGTGGCAACAATAATAATAATGAGGATGATGAAAACTACGTAGATCAGGACGCATAATCCACAAATAAATAAAAAAAGTAAAAAGGCTACAAAACAAGGAAGAGGGTGTCCCAAAAGGGATGCCTTCTTTTTTTGTTACGCAGCTGCAGTTATTCTTAATTCGTGTTGTTTTTGTATCACAAGATATGGTTTGTCACTGCTGCAGCCAACCTTGACCGTAATTTGAAGCAAAAACGAAGAAAGCCGGGCTTTTTTAGCCAGTTTTCTTAAATTATGTGCAATAGCAACCGGGGTAAACTCTATTTTTACCTTATCTAAACCTCTTAATCTAAACCTGTTCCATTGATGATTATGTTTTATCTGTGCAAAGACAGCTTCAGGTTCTATACATCGCTTGCCCCGATGGCAGATTCCTTGTTCGGATAACAGCCGTTCCCCGGCTTTTTGCTTGTATTCATTGAGTTGATAATTGACTTCAACAATTCGGTTTTGTTTTGACTTATGACATAAACCTCTAAGTGGACAGCCATTGCAGTTTTTTGCCTGATAACGGGTTACAGTGGAGATATATCCTGCATCCGATTTGTTCTTTTTCTGCCCAATGTTGCTCATAAATTGTCCCATCGAACAGACATAATAATCTTTATCTTTAGTATAATATAAGTTCTGAGGGGCAAAGGGATTCTTCTTCCATGCACGCTTCTGTTCTTTATGGAAGTAATTGTATTTGGCATAAGTTTCAAGGTGATTATCCTCCATAAATTCATAGTTCTTTTCACTGCCATATCCGGCATCAGCTACTACCGTTCGGGATTGTTTGTGATAAGTGTTTTCAAAATCTTCAAGGAAAGATGGTAAGATGGATGTATCACCTGCCCGTTGATAAATACCCACATTGGTAATGAACTGTTCTTCGGTAGCTGTCTGTATATTATAGGCGGGTTTAAGCTGACCGTTCTTCATATGGTCTTCCTTCATGCGCATAAAAGTAGCAGATTCATCTGTCTTGCTATATGAATTGCGATCACCCGGCTTCTCTAATTGGGATTCATATTTCTCAAGACGGGGAAGATAATCTTCCTGCAATTGTTTCAATTGTTTCTGTTCTGCTTTATTCATTCCGGACAGACGTTTGTTTAATGCGCTTACCTTTTCCCGTAACAGGGAGGAATCAATAGCAGGTAAACTTCCGGACTCCGCTCCTGCTTGTCGTGTTCTATATGTTTATCCATCTCTCCAAGTACAGCCTGTATCTTTGCCTCCAGTTTCACTTTATTCTTCTCTACCGAACCGCGCCGGACGAAAGTGTAACGGTTCGAGGCCGACTCAATCTCGGTCCCGTCAATATACTGGACATCAAGACTTACATAACCCGATTCCTGTAACAAAAGAACAATCCCTGAAAACAAATCTTTTATATTTTCTTTCAAACGTTTGCCACGGAAGTTATTAATTGTACGGAAATCAGGGGTATTATTGCCGGAAAGCCACATGAAATGAATGTTCTCTTGCAACGCTTTTTCTATCTTCCTGCACGAATAGATGTTATTGAGATAGGCGTAAAACAAGACCTTTAACATCATGCGGGGATGATAGCTACTTGTTCCACCTCCTTTATACTGCAAGAGTAGACTATCAATATCTAACAAATTAACTACTTGATCTACAATACGAACAGGGTGATTGGAGGGTATTCTATCCGATAAACTTACAGGAAAAAGGACATTCTGCTTGGAGGTTAACTCCTTAAACACTATCTTAGCCATTGGTATTTAATTATTTGTGCAACGTCAAGATACAAATTCTTGACGAAATAACCAAATACTAAAGGGGCTATCCATTTACAAGACGGCCTTTTTATATGAACGAATTCGTTGTTTTTCACACTCCCGATGCATTTTTCTTCCAATGGTTATCACTCCGATCACGGCAACTTATTTTTCCTATTGCATAAAATAAGCATTCCCGAAGCCTTTTTTTATTCGTCGGAAAGCTTAGTCTCTTTCGTTGGTCATACGTCCGACAAATGTCGGAAGTATGTCCGACATTCGTCGGACGTATGGCCGACGAATAAAAAAAGGGCATGAAAAAATTAAAAAGATACTACCCGAAAATTAACCGTTACCCACGGGACGTATACTTCCGTAAATGAATCAGCCGGTTTTGGAGATCTGCCGCTTCCTTCTTCCGGCAATCCCGGATCTGAGGATCGTCTTTTGCGAATATTACTTCCGATACCAGCCTCTCTTTCAAAAAAGAAAGGATTTCCGGTTCACTCCGAATTGCAACTGATAACCGGCGAGTAATATCACCATTAGAATACTCGATAAAAATTTTAGTTGGGAACAGGGTGGACAAAACCAAACTTCGGATCTTATCCGATTTTTTGTATGTACGAATAATCCTGTCCGGATTACCTAAAAAGAAGTTTTCGAAAAAGCTATTTTTGATTAA
>DAIQOU010000315.1:0-5653 GCA_036787725.1 Bacteroidales bacterium | reverse complement strand
CCACGCTATCTCTCCGTCCGGATCGGTAAATTTCAACGGATTGTTCATGCAATAGCTGTACCGGTTAAAGCTTTGCGTGAAATCCGGCGCCTGTACATACGGGTCGGGCGAAAGGAATCTTCCCAATGCCGGATCATACAGCCGTGCATTCATGTTGATCAGTCCGAAATAAGGCAGGTGTTCATGTCCTGTGTAACCTCTTCCCAAGAACAGTTCGGGTTCCGTATCCGGCGTATACACATGCATATTGTTGGGAACTCTCAACTTACCCCAAGCGTCATACCCCGTTTCCTGTACCAACGAGCCGCTGCCGTCGGTAACCTGCGTGATGCTTCCCAAATAGTCCCGACAGATATAATGCAATTGCCAACCGGCGTTGTTGTCCCGGACATACACTGCCGGAGCCGTGTAAGCATCGCCGCCAAGATACAATTTTTCCCGTTTACTTCCAACTTTTTGGTCTGTTTCATATCGGTCGTTAATGTATCGGCGGGTCAATACCGTCGATCCGTTTTTGGTAAGCGTCATTCTGATCCGGTTCAGGTCGGCTCCGTAGGAGAAAACAGCTTCATATCCGTTCTCTTTGATGGAAGAGGGGCGTTCGAAAGAGGTGTAGATTACCTGTTGGTTTCTCAAGGGTACAGATTCGGAAATTCCGGCTTGCGGTGTAATTCCGGATACTGCATACGGTTTTCCCGGTGTTTGATAGAGAAGGGTCCCGATCCCCGTTTTGGAAGTGAGGTTACCGTTGGTGCCATAAACAATACTGTAGTTTTGATTGGGTGAATACACTTGGACAGAGCCCAGCCGGTTCAGGTTGTCGTAACCGAAACTTTCGCTTCTCCAATATTTCAAATCGTTTCGGCCGGCAAGATTTCCGGTTTGTGAGTTAAAGGAAGTGCCCAGGTGTTGAACGATACCGGAAGAGGTTTGCGCCTTTCTTTCGGTCGGTAAACCGTAAGCGTCGTAATTATAAATACGGGTAAGAGGGCCGGTCACGGCTTGAGTCGGTTGTCCGAAGGCATTTTCTTCGTTTAATTTCCAAATTGAAATATTATTACAGGTAATGGAAGTTAAATGTCCGTGGGCATATCCGTAATTTTCCGTGATTACGGGTTGATTATTGAGGGTGTGACCGGTAGTCTTTAGTGTCCCGTCCGAATTATAAGTATACGATTGGGAAATTGTGGTGCTTTCCTCGGTTTCACTCACCTTGCTGACTCTGCCCAAATAATCTCTTTCGATATTTTTGTATCCTCCTATATAGTTGCTGCGGCGTTTTTCTCTCAATTCACCGTAGTCGTTATAGGAATAAGTGACGGTATATTCGGGTAAGAGCAGAAGGGAATCCCGTCCCAACCAATCGTATTTCTTTGTTTTGATTTTTCCGTTGGCATCGGTTTCCTTGTTGATATTCCCGGAATCGTCGTAACCGAATGTCTTTGTTCCGGCGCTCGGATCGGTGATACTTGTTTGCCGTCCGTAATCGTCGTATCCGAAGGAAGTGGTGACATTTTGAGGGGCAATAATGGAGGATAACTGTCCGTCGGGTCGGTAGTTATAGGTAATGCTGCCTCCGGCATCGTTTGCTTGGATCAATTCGCCTTTACTGTTGCAAGAACGGGTCGTGAATACGCCGTCTTTTGTTTCGGTAACGCTGTTGCTTGAATAAGAGTAAGAGATGTTGTTGCCCGAAGCATACGTGATACCCGTGGATCGTTCGTAAGAATCGTAGTTGTAAGTATTCCATTGGGAAGCTGTTGATCCCGTAAACGGATTGGATACTTGCGAAACATTCCCGGCCGGGTTATATCGGGTGTCGGTATGCACCTCGACTCCTTTCATGTTCACCGTACTTGTCCTCAATTCCCGACCCGAGGCATCGTAATAGACACGTTGGGTCGGCTCCCCGGTGGTGGTCGAAGTGATTCGATACACTCCTCCCGAAACGCTTGAATTCCATTCTCGAGAGGTATGTTGGACCTTACCGTCCGGATAAGTTACTTTTGTCAGTCTTCCCATCAGATCATATTCGTAAGAAGTGGTATATCCCCGCTGTTTCTTACTTGTCATGCGTTGAAGTTCTCCGTATGCGTTATAGGTGTAAGATTGGTATGATCCGTCCGGACCTTCTTCTCTTGTCAACTGTATCCCGTCGGGGGAATATTGATAAGTGGTGGTGAGGGTATGAGGAGAGTTGTAGGACTTGATCGAAATGCTTGTTACATTGCCAAAGGAATCGTATCCGTACGTTTCTTTCGATACCTGTTTGTTTTCGTTTACATACATGGTTTTACTTTCCGGTAAATGCCGGCTGTTATAGAGGAATGAAGTTTTTTCCGTCCAACTTTGTCCCGAGCGATAGCTTGTTTTTTGGATGGTTTCGGGCAAGCCCAAGATCCATTTCCCGGAAGTAATGTGTCGGTAATTGGTGGTAACGGTTTCCGAAAGCCCCGATCCGTAGTTAACGGTCATCGATTTGGGAGAACCGTATTCCAACGAACCGATATCGGTGGTGACACTTGTTCCTTTCAGATGATCGGTCTCCGTTTGTCGGGAAATATAAGGAAAGATGCGTTTATTTCCTACAGGTACAAATGAGTTGGTATAACCGGTGGTTTGGATGGGTGACCCGGAATAAGTACTTATTTTTTGTTCTGTAACGTAAGGATAAAAATAAGTGGCGTTATAGCCGTAGCGGGTAGTAACTGTTCGATTCTGTTGAGAACTTTTGGCTGTGATTTCTCCGAATCCCAGAAAGCCTTTCCCTTGCCGATGTACGAAGGCATCTTTGTAAGTGTATGCGGTTTGATGCTGGTAGTTGGAGGTATTGACCGACATCGAATTGACGACATACAGGGGCGCACTTGTTTTTATGACCGGGAACGCGGGAGTTTGTGAGGTTTCCGAATAAACACTTCCGTGAGTGAGGGGCCGGTAAGTAAAAGAAACCGTTTTTCCTAAGCCGTCCGTAATGGATTGTACGTGTAATTGTTGTTTGTCGTTAAATGAATACAGAAAGTTTGCATCACTGTACCGGCTAATACAAAACTCATCGCGTCCGTCTCCATCGAAGTCGTGTAAATGAATCATAGGCTCTATTTCTTGTTTCTCGAGTCCGTTAAAGTTGGAAATAGTCAAGGTGGTAGAGATTTTTCTTTCCATTGTAAATCCTGTTCCGTTAAAGATCCCGATATTAATAACAAGTTGAGAGGAAGATGCAAAATCATCCATATATAAAACATCCGATTTTCCATCCCGGTTAAAATCACCAATATGCATTCTTGCCTCTTGCAAATTGTTTATCCCGGAAACTGCTCGTTTTCGAAATCCTTTTCCGGTAGAATAAAGAATATTCACGTCCTCCAAATTATATTTATGTTGATATAATATATCTGTTTTCCCGTCTCCGTTGAAGTCTCCCAAGTAACTGTAATGATAATTTTTTAAATCCGAGCTCGTATATCCCGCTAATCTTACAAATCGATTACCTGAAAGTTCATAAGCCCAACAGCCGTTGCTGTTCGATACCAAAATGTCCGATTTCCCGTTTCCGTTCAGATCACATAAAAACCGGTTATTTGGGAAAACCTCCTGGTGTTTCTCTCCCCAATTATCTATACCTCCGGTAGCGATTATATTTCCTGACAGGTCGTGTACATTTTGATTTCCTTTTACCAGAATTTCGTGTTTCCCGTCTCCGTTGAAATCTCCGATCAACGCTTCTTTTCCGCCTTTGGTATTGAAACCGGCATAATCGTAATCGAATCCTTGCCCGTTGGAGATATAATAGCGATAGCGGTGAGTGTTGTTTGCAGCCCAAAGAATCATCACCAAATCCATTTTCCCGTCTCCGTTTAAATCTGCCACGCGAAATTCTTCAAATCCTTCCGTCAATGCAATCGTTGCTTTCTTCGTAAAAGAACTTCCTTCCGGCAGGTATAATGTGGCAACATCGTTAGAGCTGTAAGAAGATTTGGTGGGATAACTGAGAAGTCCGGTTTTACCGTTTCCTCCGAAATCGGCAAAAATGGGAAATTTACCTTCTCGAGGGCTGGAGAGAAGCATTATCTCTTCCGATCCGATTTTGGAATGTCCGTATCCGTAATGAATGGTGGTCGAATTATACCGGGCTCCTTGTTGATGGCCGCGTTCCTGAACGGCGGTTAATTTGGAATAATAGCCGTCATAGGTGTATTCGAATTTAAATTCTTTTACGATATTGCTGCCGATGGAGAGGGTAATTTTGTCCAAAAGCAGGTTCATATTGATCGGTTTGTCGACAAAATAAGTCGTTACTTTATCTTCTCTCCCCGTATAACTGAATACTACCTTGCGATTTCCCGCATATTCGATGGAGCTCAGGTAAAACTCTCCGTTCGATGTATCTTCCCGATAGCGGTAAATCATGGTATTTCCGTGCCTGTCCGTTACTTTGGAGAGCAGCCAACACATGGCGGTCGTTCCGCTTCCTTGCGCCTCGATATACGAGTCGGCTGTCGATCCGTATTCCAATATCCGTCCGTCTTTTGTTTTGACTTCGAAACAATAATAAGGAGCAATATATTTATAGGTAATATCGCTGTAAGTTTCGATTTCCGTACGGTACTTGGCGCCGTTCGTCAGGTTGCTTCCGCCGGTGAGCATCAACCGCTGTCCATCCAGCATCACATTGTCCGCTGCGGTCAGTTGCGGGGCTTCCGCTGTCCCGTCGTGATAAATGTTCTTACTGATTCGATTGATGGAAGAAGTGCCGGATAAGCTCCATCCGTAGCCGACAAGCGCCCTGCCCGATTGACTGTTGTAGTTGATTTCGATTGCCGGTTGTAATCCGTTCACTCCCCCGGGTACTTCTATCGGAATCCGATAGGCAGCAGCTCCGCTGCCGCTTACGTCCGGTATTCCGACTGTGGCCCCGACCGGATTGGAGGAAGCCACGCTTTTTATCACGTTTTCCGGTTGTTCTGCCTTGCTTTCTTTCATGGAGAAGAAAATCATCGGCAAAATGCTTAAAATAATATACTTTTTCATATACTTTTTTTTATTACTGTGGTACCATGCACCCCTCTCTTTTTTCTTGCTTTCAGTGTCAATTTTTTGTGCGGGTTTCATTCGGTACCGGTTGTTGATTTGAAATAAAAGAAACATAATTCGTTCCTTCCTTTGGTTTTCCAAAGGTGAACTTGATTGTGTAAATGATTGATAGTTCTCTTTGAGAAAGGAATAATGATTATTCTTTCAACACTTTCAGTGAAACGAGCGTATCGTTAATAACGGTTTTTATCAGATAGATGCCTGCCGGTTGTCCTCCCAGATTGAAGCGGAGGGTTGATCCGTTCGCTTTTTGACGGGAAATAATTCGTCCGTTCATGTCAAATAAAAGGATTTCTTCCGGAAGGGAAGAATAACCGATCACTTCCACCGTAAATTCGTCTTGTACGGGATTTGGAAAAGCTTTTAATTCCGGAGTTTCCGACCCGTAATTCAACGTTTCAATATGCGTAACCTCTTCCGAGGATCTCGTACCGGAGACATTTCGAGCGGTTCGGTTGCCTGCCGCGTCATATTGATAAGAAATGGATTGTGCTTGCACTGCATAACAGCAACTGCATAAACACAGCATAATAAAATATTTCATAATTGTTTTTTAATT
>DAIQOU010000314.1:0-5655 GCA_036787725.1 Bacteroidales bacterium | reverse complement strand
AGTATTTTTTTCCTTCCGGAGTCAACTTTAGTAATCCGTAATTTTCAATATCCTTTTCCAGATAACCGGCAATCATGGCTTGTCGGATGACTGCATTCCACGTTTTTTCATCTTCATCGGTCCCCGTGCCGAAAACGTCCAGTTCCTGATGTTCATAAGATAAAATTTCTGAAGTTTCTTTTCCCAAAAGGATATTGATAACATGATCTGCTTTGAACTTGTCTTTCAATAGTTCAACAGTCTCTAATACAGTAATTAATAACTCTTTAGCTTCCACTTGTTTTTTAGGATTTAAACAATTGTCACAATTTCCGCAATTTTCTTCCTTATATTCTTCTCCAAAATAATGCAATAAAACTTTTCTTCTGCAAACGGATGTTTCTGCATATGCTTTGGTTTCTTCCAGCAATTGTTTTCCTATCTCTTGTTCGGAAACAGGTTTTCCTTGCATGAATTTTTCTAACTTCTGTAAGTCTTTATTTTCATAAAAAACGATACATTTTCCTTCTCCTCCATCTCTGCCGGCTCTACCGGTTTCCTGATAATAAGCTTCTAAACTTTTAGGTATATCATAGTGAATAACATATCGCACATCCGGTTTGTCTATTCCCATTCCGAATGCAATGGTGGCGACAATTACGTCTACACCTTCCATCAGAAACGCATCCTGATTGGAGGTACGTGTATGAGAGTCCATCCCTGCATGATAAGCTTTGGCGCTGATTCCGTTTGCTTTTAATACTTCTGCAAAATCTTCTACTCTTTTGCGTGAGAGACAATAAACAATTCCTGATTTACCGGGTTGTGATTTTATGAATTTAACAATATTTTTATCTATCTCATTCGTTTTTTGTCTTACTTCATAATAAAGGTTGGATCTGTTGAATGAAGATTTGAATATGGCTGCATTCATCATACCCAGATTCTTTTGAATATCATGTTGAACTTTGGGTGTTGCCGTAGCAGTGAGAGCAATTACGGGCCGTTTCGATATCTCATTAATAATAGGACGAATGCGTCTGTATTCGGGACGAAAATCATGCCCCCACTCAGAAATACAATGAGCTTCGTCTACTGCATAAAAAGAAACTTTAATATGCCGTAAAAAATCAACGTTTTCTTCTTTGGTAAGAGACTCCGGGGCTACATAGAGCAATTTGGTCTTTCCTGCCATAATATCACCCTTTACCTGATCGATTGCCGATTTATTCAAAGATGAATTAATAAAATGGGCAACTCCGTCATCTTCGCAAAAACTCCGCATTGCATCTACTTGGTTTTTCATCAAAGCAATAAGTGGTGAAATTACAATGGCAGTCCCCTCCATGAGTAAAGAGGGTAATTGATAACATAATGATTTTCCTCCTCCGGTAGGCATCAAAACAAATGTGTCGTTTTCTTCCAGAACATTTTGGATAACAGCTTGTTGATTCCCTTTGAAAGAGTCGAAACCAAAGCGCTTTTTCAGCTCATCCGTTAAAAAATTTTTATTAGTCATACATGATTGTTATTCAATGATAGTACAATAACAAAAATATAAATTGTAATCAAATAATACAAAATTAAAGAATCTTTTATGAAGAAATATTTAAGCTACACTAAGTTTGTCCGATTCTTTTTTCTCGACCTGTTCTTTTGCATAGGCGAGATCGATATGTAATTTAGTTTCTCCTGTAGACGGGAACGAAAACATAGCATCCATCATAATGCTTTCTGAAATAGAACGCAATCCTCTCGCTCCTAATTTATATTCAATTGCTTTATCTACGATGTAATTGTAAACCTCCTCATCAAAGGTTAATTCAACCCCGTCCATTTCAAATATTTTCTTGTATTGCTTTATAATTGAATTTTTAGGCTCAGTCAATATATTTCGGAGCGCTTTTCTGTCCAAGGGATTTAAAAAGGTCAATAAGGGTAGGCGACCTATGATTTCCGGAATTAGTCCGAATGATTTTAAGTCTTGAGGTGTAATGTATTTTAGTAAGTTTTCTTTGTCAAGTTTTGCAGATTGTCCTGCAGAGGTATATCCTACAATTCTGGTATTCAGTCGTTGAGCTATCTTTTTTTCAATACCGTCAAATGCTCCTCCGCAAATAAACAGAATATTTTTAGTATTCACCGCTATCATTTTCTGATCCGGATGTTTTCTTCCTCCTTGAGGCGGAACATTTACCACAGATCCTTCCAGTAATTTTAGTAATCCTTGTTGTACACCTTCTCCGCTGACATCGCGTGTGATGGAAGGATTATCTCCTTTCCGGGCGATCTTGTCTATTTCATCAATGAAAACAATTCCTTTTTCCGCTGCTTCCACATTATAGTCTGCTACTTGAAGGAGACGGGTGAGGATGCTTTCGATATCTTCTCCCACATATCCGGCTTCCGTGAGAACAGTTGCATCTACTATGGTAAAAGGAACTTTCAATAATTTGGCAATTGTTTTAGCCAATAATGTTTTTCCCGTTCCGGTAGATCCTACCATAATAATGTTGGATTTTTCTATTTCCACATCATCCGAAGATGATTCTTGCATGATCCGCTTGTAGTGGTTGTAGACAGACACGGATAAATAACGTTTGGCATCATCTTGCCCGATAACATAATCATCCAGAAATTTTTTTATCTCAACCGGAAGAGGTAAGTCTTTTTTAGCGATATTGAATGGAGATTTGCTTTTTTTGGCATCTTCAGATTCTTGTACAATCAAATATGCCTGTTCTGCGCAACTTTCACAAATATTGCCGTATAATCCGGCGATTAATAATCGAACTTCATCGCCGGATTTACCGCAAAAACTGCAAGATTCTTTTGCAGATTTAGATTTGGCCATATTAATTTTTCCTTGTTAAAACTTCATCTATCATTCCGTAATTTTTGGCTTCTTCGGAAGTCATCCAAAAATCACGATCCGAATCGCGTTCCACTTCTTCGATGGGCTTGCCGGAGTGTTCCGAAATGATGGTATACAATTCTTTTTTGATTTTTAAGATTTCCCGAGCTGTGATTTCTATGTCGGAAGCCTGTCCTTGAACCCCGCCTAAGGGTTGGTGAATCATTATCCGAGAGTGCTTTAGGGCAAATCGTTTGCCCGTAGTGCCGGCCACTAACAGGACGGCTGCAAAGGAAGCTGCCATTCCGGTACAAATGGTGGAAACGTCACTGCCTATAAACTGCATGGTGTCATAAACTCCGTAGCCGGCGTATACTGATCCTCCCGGAGAATTAATATAGATGGAAATGTCTTTTCCGGTATCGGCGGAATCCAAATAAAGCAATTGAGCTTGTATCACATTGGCTGTGTAATCATCCACTTGTGTTCCCAAGAAAATGATTCGGTCCATCATTAACCGAGAGAATACATCCATTTGAGCTACATTCAATTGACGCTCTTCAATGATGGTCGGAGATATATAGCTGCTGGTGATATTCATGTAACTGTCTAATGCGAGACCATTCATTCCCAGATGTTTGGTTGCATATTTTCTGAAATCATTCATAATTTACTTTGTTTTATTTAATTATATTAATCTAAAAGATCTTTAAACTCCTCGACGGTAACCTCTTTAAGTTCCAAGGTAAGTTGATCTTTTAACCAATTCACTGTTTTGTCTTCCATGATTTTATCAATCAGGTTACGTACGGTATCTTCTTTTTTAAGCATGTCTGCCGCGTAATTTTCAATTAAATCAGCCGGTACGTTAGCCATGCCGTACTGTGCAAATTGAGCACGCACAGACCGTTTGGCGTATTCTGTTAATTCTTCGTTTTCAACGTTGAATTCATTTTCTTTTGCGATTTGTTCTTTTATAAGGTGGAATTTTAAATCGTCCAGGATTTTCGGGAAATCATCTTCTACGGATTCCGGTGTCCGATCCGAGTTGGAAGATAATAACCAACGCTTTAAGAACTCATCCGGGAAAATAACTTCTCCCGCTTTTTCTTCCAACATATTACGGGCATCCAATAAGAATTTATAATCGCTGTTGGGTGTATATTGTACGGCGATCATATCTTTTACTTTTTGCTTAAATTCTTCTTCTGTTTTTACGGTGTCCGGACCGAATACTTTGTCAAACAGGTCTTGATTGATTTCTGCTTCCTTATAACGTGTAATATCTCTTACTTCAAAACTGAAACTACCTGTATGGTTGTTTATCTCTTCTTTTTTTACTTTAAGGAAGGAAGATAATTCGGCTTCATTTCCTTCATAGGCATCAAACGGATTGAAAGTGATGACCGTATTTTTGGTTATTCCGATAAATTTGTTTTTTTCTTCTTCCTTTTTTATATAAGACGGCATTAAAACAGCATCTTCAACTTGAATCCCGTTTTCTTTCGGGCTTCCGTCTTCATTCAATTCTGTAACCAATCCTTTGACGAGGTCTTTTTCTTCTGTTTGTTCAGCTTCTTCATAAGAACCGTAATTAGCTCGGAAAGAGTTGACTTGTTGCTCTACTTGTTCGTCTTCTACTTTAATGGTATAATAAGGAAGTATGTCTTCCTTTGATAAATCGATTTTTATTTCCGGAGCGATGCCGATATCAAAACAGAATTGGAAATCTTCTTGAGTGTCAAAATTGATTTCCGGTTGTTCTGTAGTATTCGGAAGCGGTTCACCCAATACGTTGATTTTATTTTCTCTGATATATCCGTAAAGATTATTGACGACAATTTTATTGATTTGTTCTGCCACAGTAGACTTCTCATACATTTTTTTTACCATTCCCAGGGGAACCATTCCTTTACGGAACCCGGGAAAGGTTGCATTTTGACGCAAATTTTTGAGTGATTTTTCAACATCGGAAATATAATCTTCTTTCACGATGTCAATCTTGATAATTGCGTTAACAGGATCAACGTTTTGAAGTGTAATATTCATTCTTTTGAATTATTTAATTAGTTAATTTTCAAACAGTTTTACAGATAATCTTTTTTTAGAAGCACAAAGTTAATTTTATTCTTTTAATTACCAAACCGGTTTTTTGTAATATTTGTTTGAAACTCCCGGTGTTGAATGAAAAGGAAAGTGTGAAGGAGGAAGGCGCGAAAGGAAAAGGAAGATCGCAATCAGAGCCAATACCTCAGTTTTTAATCAAATCTTTGAAAGACACAATCATTAAGTTAAGTCCCGGCAGTTGAGAGACGACTGCTTACCGGCCCGAGCTTGCGATTCCTATTTCTTAATATTTAATAATTCCGAATTCTCGAAAACTGTTTTTTGAGCCACTTGTTGAATATATTCTGCCTGTTCCGGAGGAAGCCCGTTGATGACGGAAGTTTGATAGGACCTTTGATAGAGGGTAGTAAATATAACATTGGCAGCAAGATAAGAACCTAAAGCGGAAGGATGACTTCTGTCATGTTCATAAAGAATGTAATCCGGATGTTCTTGTCTGACACGTTGCCAGGCCATCCCTACCGGCGCGCACCAGGCATCATGCCGGTAAGTCATTTCCAAATAGCTTATTTTCAATCGCTCTTGCATGCCTTGATAGGTATTGATAAGAGGATAATTTTTTACCTGTTTTTGACTTCCGTTTTTATGGCCCCATGTCATATAAAAAATGACCCGAGCATTGTTATTATATTCATGGATTAAACTGTCCAATCCGGAAGCAGCCGAATAAACATTCTTGATTACTTGTTCGGTTG
>DAIQOU010000788.1:0-1657 GCA_036787725.1 Bacteroidales bacterium | reverse complement strand
ATTATTATTATTATTTTTTTATTTATTAATGTTCGATTATTGATCATAACAGTGTTCAATGAACAAATGTTGTGCCAAACAAATTATGGCAGAATTTTATGACAAATCGACAGAATTAAAAGGATAAAAAAGGAGGTATTTAGTAAGAAAGAAGGGTATTGCCGGAAGATAAGAAACAGAATAGAAATTAAATGTTTTTTTCAATATAATGTATAATTTCATCGATTTGTTCCGGATGGAACCACCGGATATCCGAATCTTTTTTGAACCAGGTCATTTGTTTACGGGAATATATCCGGGTATTTTGTTTGATCTTTTCAACTGCAAATTCCAAAGAATATTCACCCGAAAAGAATAGGAAAAGTTCCTTATAACCGACTGTGTTCAATGAATTCAGATGGCATAGAGGATATAATTTTCGAGCTTCTTCCAATAATCCTTCTTCCATCATTTTATCCACTCGTTGGTTAATCCTTTCATACAACTCTTCCCGTTCCCTTTTCAATCCGATTTTTATGATTTTGAAAGGACGTTTTTTAGATTGGTTTGTCCTTAAAGAAGAGTAAGGTTTTCCTGCCATTAGGCAAATTTCTACCGCATGAATGACGCGCTTATGATTTTTCAGATCTATTTGGTTATAAAAAAACGGATCCAATACTTTCAATTGCCCTCGAATAGGTTCAATTCCTTCCTTCTGGTACAATTCAAATAAATCTGTTCTTAATTTGGGGTCTATGGTCGGAATTTCATCAATTCCTTTACATACAGCGTCTATATACATCATTGATCCGCCTGTCATCAGAACGGAGTCTTGTTTTTGATGCAGGTCGGAAAGTAACGACATAACTTCCGATTCAAATCGGGAAGCATTATAATAATCGGTCAACTCTAACTTTCCTATAAAATAATGCTTTACTTGCCTTAATTGTTCGGCTGTAGGAGCCGCAACTCCGATGACCAATTCTTTATACAGCTGACGGGAATCACATGAAATAATTGGGGAGCCCAATTGTTGAGCCATTCGTATGCTCAAATCCGTTTTTCCGACTCCGGTTGGTCCTAATAATACAATTAAGCTTTTCACTAATAAGAATCATCATAAGGATTGGAGTTGGTTAGGCCTTCAAAGCCGTCCGGGTCCAGTTCTTCGGGATTGAACTCGTCATTTCCGTAAAAATCTTCTTCTATTCCGGTAACGGGAGATACAGATGTATCCAAATCTTCGAATGAAGACTGTTGAGGCGGAGGGTTCCCTTCCGATTTGGTACAAATCGCTTTGTCTTGATTTTTCCCGGGAACAATTTCCGTAAGTTCCATGAAGAAAGCTCTTTCTGTCAGATATTCAAATACATACATTAACTTCTGTTTCTCATCTTCCAATGCTTCACTTAAAAGGGTTTCTTCCATAATATAATTATCTTCTTCCGAAGATGTGTCCATCTCAACCAATGTAATCTCTGCCAATCGGGTCCAATCATCTGCACATATAAAAAATGAAGTCATTTGATCTTTAGTATAATCTACCGATTCCAAAATCGCATTATGCAGATCAAAAAAAGTAGCATCCGAGTCAATTGTAATTTCTCTTCTAAAATCTTCTGCTTCGTCAGACAATAATAAAAATGAAGTTAGTTATGGCTCACGATGTTATGTGGTA
>DAIQOU010000313.1:0-5693 GCA_036787725.1 Bacteroidales bacterium | reverse complement strand
TGCAAAAATAAAAGTAATACTTTATTATTAATTAAAATCTAGAAAGTTATGTCTGAAATTGCATCAAGAGTAAAGAAAATTATCGTTGATAAACTTAGCGTGGAAGAATCCGAAGTAACAAACGAAGCAAGCTTTACTAATGACTTGGGAGCAGATTCACTGGACACAGTTGAATTAATCATGGAATTTGAAAAAGAATTTGAAATTTCTATTCCGGATGACAAAGCTGAGAAGATCGGCACTGTGGGTGATGCCATAGCTTATGTAGAAGAAGCTAAAGCTAACGCATAAGTAAAACTCAATTTTTAAAACCTTATGGAATTAAAGAGAGTGGTAGTAACGGGTCTGGGAGCCATTACTCCAATCGGGGACAATGTACAATCTACATGGGATTCCTTGATTAAAGGAGAGAGTGGGGCCGGACCCATTACTTTGTTTGATGCATCGAAATTCAAAACGCGGTTTGCATGTGAGGTCAAGAATTTTGACCCGAGTTTGCATTTTGACCGAAAAGAAATACGAAAAGTTGACCGATACAGTCAATTCGCTATTGTATCTGCCAGAGAAGCAGTGCAAGATTCGGGCTTGGATTTGGAGAAAGAGAATTTAGATAGAATTGGTGTTATTTATTCTTCGGGAATCGGAGGTATTCATACTTTTGAGTTGGAAGTGGGAGAATATTATAAACATGAAGAATTGGGGCCTAAATTCAATCCCTTTTTTATTCCGAAGATGATTGCCGATATTGCATCCGGTCATATTTCCATGGAATTCGGATTCAGGGGTCCCAATTACGGGACTGTTTCGGCTTGTGCATCTTCTACTAACGGGGCTATTTCTGCTTTCGACTTAATTCGTTTGGGCAAAGCGGATGTTATTGTAACCGGAGGTTCGGAAGCTCCCATCACCATATCCGGGGTAGGAGGATTCAATTCCTTAACTGCTTTATCTACCCGGAATGATTCTCCCGAGACAGCATCCCGTCCATTTAGTAAGAGTCGTGACGGATTTGTTATCGGAGAAGGGGGTGTTTGCCTTATTTTAGAAGAAATGGAACATGCTTTGGCACGTGGAGCTAAAATTTATGCTGAGGTTGCCGGCGGGGGGATGTCGGCAGATGCCTATCATCTGACAGCATCTCATCCGGAAGGATTGGGTGCCATACTGGTTATGAAAAATGCATTGGAAGATTCCGGTGTCAAGCCGGAAGATATTGATTATATTAATGTGCATGGTACTTCTACTCCGGTAGGAGATCCTTCCGAATGCAAAGCGATTAAAGAAGTTTTTGGAGATCATGCATACAAATTGAATATCAGTTCTACTAAATCCATGACAGGTCATATGTTGGGAGCGGCAGGCGCTATGGAAGCAATGGCATGTATTCTTTCCATTCAAAATAACATAATCCCTCCTACCATCAATTTTCAAGAAGGAGATGAAGATCCTGAAATTGACTACAAATTAAACTTTACTTTTAACAAGGCACAACAAAGAGAAGTGAAAATGGCATTATCCAATACATTTGGCTTTGGGGGACATAACGCATGTATAGTTGTTAAGAAATTTGTGAGATAAGTGATTAAGCAAATTATAGCGAGGATAAGGCTCTTTCATAATGAGAAGAAAGAGTCTTATTTTTCTTTTTATAGGATACTTGGTTTTTTCCCGGAAAACATCGATTTATATGAAGAAGCGCTGCGTCATCGATCTTCCCCGAAAGAAGTTCGGAACGGAAAAACGATAAATAATAATGAGCGGCTTGAGTTTTTGGGAGATGGAGTGTTAAATGCTGTTATTGCCGATGTCGTATTCCGGAAATTCAGAACAAAAAAAGAGGGCTTTTTGACCAATACACGTTCTAAAATAGTTCAGAGAGAAACCTTGAATCATATTGCAATACAATTAGGGCTGGACAGATTGGTTGTATTGGCATCTAAACTCAATACACAAAAAAGTCATGTTTTCGGAAATGCGTTGGAGGCGCTGGTTGGAGCTGTCTATTTGGATAAAGGCTATGAAAAGGCAAAAGAATTTATCTTAACGCGTATGCTATATCCTTATATTAATATCGATGCAATTGCCGAAAAGGAGATTAATTTTAAATCTAAATTATTGGAATGGAGCCAGAAAAATAAAGTTATTCCCGCATTTAATTTACTTGAAACTTTTACTGATGAGAATAATAACCCGGTGTTCCAGACCCAAGTAACGTTAAATGGTCATTTTTGTGGAATCGGAGTGGGATATTCCAAAAAAGAATCTCAACAAAACGCCGCCAAGATGGCGCTTGGACGGTTTGGTAGCGATCCCGGTTTTATCACTCAAATTTCGGTGCCAAAGGACGAAAATTCTGTTTCTTTTGACATTGAGATTGAGTAGTTTTTATTCTTCGGTAAAATTATTTCTTATATTTGTGTAATGAAGAATTTATTGAAAATAGTATTATTTGCTGCCATAATCTTATTGCTCTGTATGTGTATAAAAAGTATTTTTGTTGCAGTTTAATAAAAAGGCAGATGATAATTCCGGACTGTTTTGATCTGAATAATTCTTCCCAATATGTTTTGGTGATTAAGGTTGCTGAGACAGGCTATGGGTTTGGATTATATAATCCGCAAACAGAAGATGTATTTTTTGAAGCAGTAAAACAAACCGGGAATGAAAATGCTTTTACCGGCTTTAAGAATGTTTTTTTCGATAATGATTTTTTTTCTTTGACCTATAAAGATATATATATAATTAATTGTACAGAAGAATTTACCTTTGTTCCTTCTTCCATATACAGTGAATCCGATAAGCGAAAATATTTCGAATTTAATTTTGCCGAGTATCAAGAGGTTATTTTAAGCCAATTTTTAGGGCCGGTAACTCTTTTGTTTACCTTTCCCAAAGAAGAGTATGAGTTTTTTGTACGATCTTTTATTAATCCCCGCTTTATTCATCATCAATCTCCTTTAATTGTTTTTTTTCAAGATCAAAAAACGGTTCAGGCTCATAAGATGATCGTTAGTTTGGAAGGGAAGAATAAGGTCGATATTGTTTGTTATGATCGCGATTCTTTTGTCTTGGGAAATCATTTTTCTTGTCAAAGTAAGGAGGATATCATTTATTTTATCCTTTTTATATGGAAACAATTGAAATTCAATCAACTCGAAGATCTTCTTTATATTATAGGAGTTGAAGAAGATGATTTATTGATCGGAATATTGAGAGATTATCTTAAGAATATGGTTGTAGAGGGAAAACAATTACTTCCCTATGGATTTAATTATTTAATATCATGCGGATTATAAGCGGAATATATAAAGGGAGGCGGTTTTCCGTCCCTAAAAATTTCAGGGCAAGACCGACCACCGATTTTGCAAAGGAAAATCTTTTTAATGTAATTAATAATCTGATCAATCTAAATGATATTATTGCATTGGATTTGTTTTCGGGAACAGGAAGTATCAGTTTTGAGTTGATTTCCCGGGGGTGTAAGGAAGTGGTATGTGTAGAAAAAGATTTTGTACATTATGCTTTCATTAAAAAAGTAGCTGCAGAACTTAAAACAGAGGTGTTGACTCCCATAAAGAAAGATGTTTTTAGCTTTATCAATACACATGAAACTCAATATGATTTTATTTTTGCGGATCCTCCTTTTGCCTTGAAGAATTTGAATGACATACCGGGGCTTATATTCGGGAAAAAACTCTTAAAAAAAGAGGGGCTGTTCATCTTAGAACATCCGGATACATACGATTTTTCTTCTTTACCGGGGTTTTATCAACGAAGAACTTACGGATCGGTGAATTTCAGCCTTTTTATGGAGCAATAATAGGGAAGCATAAAGCATTCCTTTTTTAAAAGGGATTATTTTTATATCTTTGAGCCTTGAAAATAATCTTATCGCGATTTTCTTTAATTTTATATATAATAATGGCTTTACAATGCGGAATCGTTGGTCTTCCCAACGTGGGGAAATCAACCCTTTTTAACTGTCTGTCCAATGCGAAGGCTCAAGCTGCTAATTTTCCTTTTTGTACAATAGAACCCAATGTCGGAGTAATAACCGTTCCGGACGAGCGTTTGTCTGAGATTGCAGCCTTGGTCAATCCCAATCGGATTGTTCCGACTACGGTGGAGATTGTAGATATTGCGGGATTAGTGAAAGGAGCCAGTAAAGGAGAGGGCTTAGGTAATAAATTTTTAGCCAATATTCGGGAAACCGATGCCATTTTGCATGTTCTTCGTTGTTTTGATGATGAAAATGTAACACATGTGGATGAAACGGTGGATCCTGTAAGGGATAAAGAAATTATTGATTATGAATTGCAGCTGAAAGATTTGGAAACAGTGGAGTCTCGGATCGGTAAAGTACAGAAACAAGCTCAGACAGGGGGAGATAAAAATGCAAAAGCTATTTATGAAGTATTATTGAAATTTAAAGAAGCATTAACTCAAGGAAAGGCTGCACGTACGGTACAATTTGATAATAAAGAAGACGAAAAAATAGCAAAGGAACTTTTCTTGTTAACCTCCAAACCTGTTTTATATGTTTGTAATGTAGATGAATCTGCTGCAGTTTCGGGGAATGAATATGTAGAAGCCGTGAAAGAAGCAATCAAAGATGAACCTGCAGAAATATTGATTGTAGCGGCCAAGATTGAATCGGAAATTGCGGAATTTGAGACTTATGAAGAACGAGCCTTATTTTTATCCGAAATGGGACTGGAAGAGTCCGGAGTAAGTCGTTTGATAAAAACAGCATATAAGTTGTTGAACTTGGAAACTTATTTTACTGCCGGTGTGCAGGAAGTTCGTGCTTGGACATATTTAAAAGGAAGCAAAGCACCTCAATGTGCCGGTGTTATTCATACTGATTTTGAAAAAGGCTTTATAAGAGCCGAAGTCATAAAATACGCTGATTTTATAAAATACGGTTCCGAAAGCGCATGTAAAGATGCAGGTAAAATGAACGTAGAAGGAAAGGAATATATTGTTCAAGATGGTGATATTATGCATTTCCGATTTAATGTATAGCCGCAAATTAAACTTGAAATAAGGCGATAAAATCGAGGACGGGTAAACATACTCTCAAATATCGTCTGCATTTTGATTCTATTATGTTTAATTAGTGAAAAAATATTTTTTTTCGTTATTCAAGTAACTGATTTGTTTCATCTCTAAAATAAATTCTTATTTTTGTAGAAACTTTAATCAATGCATGAAACGATTTTTTCTGTTATTATATCAATTATTTATATGGTTGCCTCTTTTCTTTTTGGCAACAATATTGACTGCATTGATTACGATGATCGGTTGTATGTTGGGAGGAGAACGCATTTTCAGCTATTACCCGGGAATGATATGGTCGCGTTTTACTTGTCTGATAACTTTAAGTTCCGTAACTGTTAAAGGGAAAGAAAAATTGGATAAGAAACAATCTTATATATTTGTTGCAAATCATCAAGGAGTGTATGATATATTCTTAATATACGGATTTTTAGGGCATCCTATCAAATGGATGATGAAAGAAAGTCTCCGTAAAATTCCTTTTGTAGGAAAGGCTTGTGAAGCAGCCGGATTTATTTTTGTTGATAACACTTCTTCGTTTGCTGCCGCGAAAACGATAGATACCGCTGAAGCAGTGTTGAAAAATGGAAATTCTGTTGCTATTTTTCCGGAAGGGTCCAGAACCAAAACCGGAA
>DAIQOU010000312.1:0-5713 GCA_036787725.1 Bacteroidales bacterium | reverse complement strand
AAATATTCTAAAAATCGACAATAAATATTCATTCCGACACACCGGCGATCCGACCATTATGACTACATTTGCAACCGGCACAAAAATACCGAACGATGAACTGAGTTTTACAAGCATGATAAAAAACAAATTACTGATACTTTGGTCGTTTGCTATATTATTTCCCGGTATAATAAAAGGACAAGCTCATAAACAAGAATCCGAATTGTTAGCATATAATATCGGCTTCGGCGTTCTTTCAACCACCATAGGCGCTTTGATAAATAAACCTAAAGGAAAAAACACATGGGACTGTATAAAAAACTCCATATGGCAAGGAGCAGTAGGAGGCACATTACAGTACACCGGAAAAAAGTTAACCTATGAAGTAAACAGAAATCAAAATTATGCTTGGGGCTGGCCCTCTAAACTGGTTCATTCCGCCGGAGCATCCATTTGTCAAAATGCAGCCATGGGAAATTCTTTCGGACAATATTGGGTAATTGATTATGCAGCGCTCCGATGTAATTTTACAGTAAAAAAAGGAAGAGTAAACGTACAACCTCAATTTAATCTTTTATTTGTATTCGATTTGGCCGCCGGATTATCTATCGGGCATATCGATTGGGAAAAAAGTTTACAAACCGGTGCATTTACATTTTATTCCAATACTGATTATTTAGGCAGTCTGGAAGGAAAACCGGCACTGGGAAAAGCATACACCAGAAGTATTATCTATGCCAAATATTCATATGAAAACATACACAAAACAGTTGCACATGAACTGGTTCATACTTATCAATCCAATGAATACAGGGTAATGAACACCTATTTTGATCCTCTCAAAGCCAAAATAAAAAACAAAACAATCAATGACATATTTAAATATGTATATGTAGAACTCCCTTATTTTGCCGGCTTCTACGGACTGAATTATAACCGCGATTGTCATTATCGTAATTTTTATGAATTTGAAGCCGAATATTTTTCAACCAACAGCTACGTAGATAGAGGACTCAAATAAAACCAATTACAATCACCACAGCAAGAACAACTTCCTTTTTGTTAAAAGAGTTGTTCTTTTCATAATTTAACTATAAATTTGTACTCTTAATTTTTTAACAGATAGTAAAACGATTATTCTATGAAACTTAAAAATGGAATGAAAGGAATTCTTCCTTTCTTGTTTTTTTTATGGGCATTTTCGGGATTTGCGGTTGAGTACGCACCCTTTTCCGAAAATAATCAAGAAGTATGGAGTGAAAAACCGGGATTGTCCGATCCTGATTATGTGCCGTTTGAAACAGGTTTGAACTCGTCACCGGATTCTCCCGCCTTGTATGGTCCCGGAGGAGATCCTATCGGGGGATTACCTGTACAAGACAGTCTGTGGACTGTCCTATTATTAATGGGATTGTATGGAGTATATCGATTGATACGAAAAAAACAATCTTCTCTTTTTAACAAAATGATGATTGTCTTCTTGGCCGGAAGTCCGCTGATCAGCAATGCTCAAACTTGTGACATATTCTCCGACGATGTATGGTATTTCGGAAGTGCCGGAGCCGGTATTATTTTTGACAACAAGCAACCGGCTGCCAATCCGGGATACTCAAAGGTTCGATCCGGAGAAAACTCATTATCGGTTTCGGGACCGGGTTGCGGAGGAAATCTGATTTTCTACAGTCAACACAACCAATTATATAATGCAGCCAACGAATTCATGAAAAACGGAACTTTCACCGGCCATTCTTCTGTTGCTGACGGATTGGCTGCTTGTTTTATCGGAAATAACCAATATATGCTTTTCTCGGTTACCGATTGTTATGAAGGCAGTACTCCTCTTGCATTGCAATGTCATATTGTAGATATGTCGGAAGACGGAGGATTGGGAGCCAGAATCAGCACGACTACGATAGAATCGGCTAACATGGCTGAAAGTATTGAAATTATTCCAAAGACCGGCACTTCAAATGATTACTGGCTAGTATATCGAATGAGAAATACAGACCAATTGATTGTTCGCAGTATTTCCAACGGTGTGATCAGCGGAATACTTCATTCTGTAAATTTGGGTGTGGGAGCCAATGCCGCCACTTACACCTTAAGAGCAAATCAGCAATATACGAAATTAGGATTAGCTTATCCGAATAATAAAATCCTTGCTTTAATTGACTTTGATCCGGCAACCGGAACACCGGGAACTGTTAACCGGGTAGGAACCGGATTAAATACGACTTACGGAGTCGAATTTTCCCCGAGCGGACAGTATGTTTATGTAGCTTCTTGGAATATCGGTCAGCTAAGACAATACAATATTACCGCAGGCACTTGGTCTTCTACCATAGGATATGGAAGCAACAGTGGAGGAGGGCTCAAATTAGGTCCTGACGGACGCATTTATGTAATGGTAGCCGGAACTCAATACATGGGAGTCATTTCAAACCCCGAAGTTACGCTGACCGCTTCAACATACAATGCAAGCGGATTTCCTTTAGGACTCACAAACAGCGGACTGGCTATTTCTACCGGCCTTACTCCTCCGGCTGTTTGTCCGGAAGGAAGGAATGAAGCTCCGGTAGCTGTCGACGATGAAGCTGTTGTTTGTATGGGAGAATCCATTTGTGTGAACGTATTGGAAAACGATTATGATCCCAATACCGAAGATCTTATTACATTGGATGCTGCCCGTTTTTCAGTTTCCACCGAAAACCGATTTAATTTATCCGTTGATCCTCTTACCTCAAGTGTATGTTTAAGTCCGAAAACGGGAGTTTCATTTACTCATGGAGAAAAGATAGATATCATTTACAGAATAAAAGACAACAACCGCAACCCGCTTCCCAAGTGTTCGGAAGGTATTTTAACAGTTACCGTCACCGAACTGTATGAACCCGAATTTGAATCTCAAGCTTACCTTGCTTGTGTCGGAGCAACTGTAAAAATAATAGTGAAAGATCCGAAAGCCGATTATACTTTTAATTGGTACTCAACCCCTGCAGGAGGACAACCGATAGAGGAAAACTCCAATGCCTGTACCATACTGAAAGATCAATCAACGGTACAATCACTTTGGGTAGAACCCGTTTCTTCTTTGGGAATAAGTTGCGTTCGGACTCAAGTAGATGTAATTCTGAATGATAATTGCGGATTGGAAACACCTGTCGATTGTGCGGCGCAAGGAGGTATTTTATTTAGAGAAGATGCGGCCGGAAAACCGGATCCTTATACTCGTCAATTAAATATTTGTTCGGGAACTAATCTCTATTTTTCTGCTTGGATGTCAAAAGACAATCAAGCTGTAGGATACAATAATAATTTAATTTTTGTATTGGAAGATCTCTCCGGAAACAGATTGATGACTTATTATCCTTATCCCGAATTGACAGATTCAGAACGGAAACATTATGGCTTCTCTTATAGAGTACCCTCGGGAATTTCCACTGTAATATTTAAGATATTGGATAATGGAGGTTATATACCGGAAGATATTGAAGCCCGTTTTTGCGCCCCTCCGGTTACCGTAGATGGTGCTCGTTCGTATTGTCCGGGTGAAAATTTGCAATTAACAATCAACTATTCCGACAATGGTACTTTTGGCAACTATGATTACGGATGGATCTATTGTGCTCAAGATGATTTGAGTTCTTTCGACAACTGGACATTCTTGGGATATGGTCAAACATTGATTCATCCGGCTAACGAAGGATATTATCGTGCAATAGTAGGACCAAGAAGTAAATTGGATAATCGGGAATTTAATTGTTGCGCTATTTCGGATCCGGTTGCGATCAACAGTTCTCCGTCCGAAACGGTTTATTGGAGCAAGAATGCCGGTGATAGCAATTGGAATAACCCGGACAACTGGGAATATGAAGACGGCACTCCATTCGGAGGGGTTCCTCAAAAATGTCATGATGTCCACATCCCGGGAAATGCAGCTCATTATCCGAATCTGGATATTTCCGTTACGGTAACGAATATTTATGGCCATCCGCGTTGTAATAACATTACTTTCCATTTCGGTTCGGAAGTTGCCAAACATCACCTGTTAGATTACGAAAAGGCTTACATCCAATACAATTTCGGATATTACCAAGGTACCACGAATATTTACAGAACCGATGGGGATTCTCATTCAGCAACACCCATGCAACGCAACCGTTGGTACGCACTGGCTGCTCCGTTGAAAAAGATTGTATCGGGAGATTTCTCGGTAGGAGGATATCCTAACATGTGGCAGCAAGGATTCAAATCGACTCAAGCTTATGACGGAAGCCTGATCGGAGATTGGTATTCTCCGGTAGCTGATATTGCTCTCCCCATGGAGAATACGCATCATGCCATCAGTGTGTGGGCTGCTCGTATGCAACCATTCACCGGTGAAAATAAACACGAAAACTTGAATGCATTGAAAGGAATTATCGAATTACCGTATTTCGAAAATCCGACTGTAAGCGACCTGCACCGGATCCATTCATACGAAAACGGAATCAGTACGTTTAAGTACTACGATACCGGAGATCTGAGCCTTACAGATTCTGTAGGAACTATTTCCCGGGGAAATGAGGCTTATCGTTTCCTTACTGAAGATTTAGTAATTCTCGGTACCGATACAATCTTGAAAGTAACCGTTCCTACAGGAGTGGATGTAATGGTAGGTAACCCCTTCCTTTCAAGTCTCAACTTCAATACATTCTACAATAAAAATTCCGCAGTTATTGAAAACTATTATCGTTTGTATGAACATCCATGGAGCACTTCCGCTCCGGGACTGACTTCAGGAGTTATACCTTCATTCCAATCGTTCTTTGTTAAGACAAAAGGTACTCCGGGCTCAACGGTTGAGTTGCAATTTCCCGTTTCGGCTTCGGTTGTTCGTACCGGAAATTATCAATTGAAATCTTCTCAACCGGAAGAAAATCTATTGATTGCAAAAGTGAAAGGACAAGAAGGTACTCCGAGCAAAGTATATGCCTTATTGCAAGAAGATAATTCAATCCGGAACGTACCTCAGTTGTTTGTCAGTGAAGAAAACGATCCGGAAGCAGCCGAACTTCCTCAACTTTTCATTTTGGGTGCCGACAACTCCAAAAATGTTATATATAAAGAAATCTCTTCTTGTGATATTACATTGAACCTGGGAGTAAGAAGTTCTGTAAAGAAAGATTTTACAATCTCCTTTGACAATTTGGAAAATCTTTCTGCTGAAACTATCCGGTTAAAAGATAATCTTACCGGTTGGATCTCGAATCTGAAAACAACGGATTCTTATACTTTTACTCACGATCCGGAAAATGAAAACCGCTTTGAAGTGCAAATCTCGGGATTACGCGCTCCTACCGGTATCGAAGATAATCAATCGGACAGGGCTTCCGTGAATGTATATGCTTCCGGAAAAACCCTTTACGTAAATGCAACCGAAGCAATCTCCAATCTGACAGTTTATACTCTCCAAGGAGTGAAAGTAATGGAAATTGCAGAACCGGGACAAACTTTCAACAAAATATTGAATGTTACAACCGGAACGTATATCGTTAAAATAGAGTTAGGAAACGGTAAAACGGAAACAAAAAAATTCATTATGGAATAATATATGGTAAATGAATGAAATTCATAATAAACGTAATGTTTATTAGAATCATAAAAAACACTCCGGTAATGATTGCCGGAGTGTTTCTTATAAAGAGGCTGAATTTGACATGTCTATGTCGAAAGCCCTATTCTTACCGGG
>DAIQOU010000311.1:0-5736 GCA_036787725.1 Bacteroidales bacterium | reverse complement strand
AATAGCCGGGGTTTTGTTCTTCTTCCTCAGACCCTCTGGGATTTAATCGATCGATATGTTTTTGAGGAATCGGGCGTAATTTATGATATTCTTTTATGTTTTTAGCTGCATTGGGATTATATTTTTTCACATATTCGTACGCTTTCTCACAACGTACCAAATCTTCCCATCTCATATACTCACCCAGCAACTCACGTCCTCTTTCATCCAGAATAAAATCTACAAAATTACTCTTCAGCTCTTCCGGTGTCACTTCTATTGCGGAATAAGTAGAGTGAGTATCTCCCGGTGTACCGCCTTCTTCGACCCAATACTGAGGCGCTTTAGCTTCTCCGTCTTTCCAAGCAGCCCGTTTTCTCAACACATTGATATAATTGGCAGCAGCGGTAAAATCACCTTTTCGTCCGGCTGCTTCGGCTGCAAGCAAATACGTTTCGCCCAGACGCATACGAACCCATTCTCTTCCGCCTTTGGTTTCATTAACCGAAACTCTTTTAGGATCTGCATATTTCACCAATTGAGGATAACGAGAATTATTCTTTTCGGGATTTTCTTTATCCCATTGAAAATAAGTATATACATATTCTCGTCCCGGCTTGGGAGCATTCAAACTGTAATAAATAGCCGTATCTCCGACAGCCAATGTTTCCGTTGCTTTATTACAATAATTCACCCATTGGAAACTTTTATAAAAGCGGGAATCATTCATTCGATCAAATAATTCAAACATGGTTTTATTGGTTGCCCGATGGAAAGCCCAAGGCCGTCCGTTTTCGATATCACGTACCATTCCGGGCACTCCTTCATAAGGAGAACACCAATAAACATGTGCCATATTACCGCTGCCGTTATAAATCAAGTCATTCGTGAACTGAACCGAGAAGACTACTTCTTTATTACCCATATTATCCATGTCCCATAAATCCGAGAAGTTATCCATTAATCCGTATTTTCCGCTATCAATCACTTTCTTTGCAAAATACAGTGCACTATCCGCATCGGTAGGTTGTTGTCCTCTTTGTTCGTTCACCGCACTGCCTCTTGTCAAATATATTTTCGATAACAAATGCGCAGCTGCATACTTGGTAGCTTTCCCCTGTTCATTTCCGGTAGCGGTTTCACGCAGGTTTTCTTCGGCAAACCGAAGATCTCCCAAAATCTGTTTGTAAATATCCTCCACGGAAGCCCGTTTGAAATCGGTTCGTACTTTATATTCTGCTACCGTAACAAGCGGAATTTTACCGAATTGTTGTACCAGATCAAAGTAAAAGTAAGCTCGAAAAAATGACATTTCCGCTTTATAAAGAGTTCTTTCTTTATCGGTCATTTCTACATTCGGTAATGATTGCATTACCTCATTAGTAACGTTGATTGCCTTATAATGGTTCTCCCAATAGTTATAAAAATTTCCGAAAGAAGAACTCATGGTGGCATTATAAGAATCGGTAGGTTTGGACACTCCTCCGTCCGCTCCGGTAATCAGGTCATTTCCCAACTCGGTCAGAAGATTGGTGAATTCGCCCCCTACTCCAAACCGCATATAACTGTAAGTTGCATCAACAGCAGCATTTACTCCTTGCTTAGTAGTATAAAAGTCTCCCGTAATCCGGGGAATCTCTTTCTCTTCCAAAAAATCATCGCATCCGGTTGTGGATAATAAAGAGAAAGCGCAAACTGCCATCAAAACCGGTTTTATATAATTGTTGATTTTCATACGTTATTTTTTATTTTTTATGGTCGTATGGAACTCGCATGTAATTAAAAACAGTATTCTCTCGTGACGTACATTATTCATTTACATGCTTCGTTTCATGTCTTTATAATTTATTTCATTAAAAACTCAAATTAACACCCAATATCCAGCTGCTTACACTGGGAGATGCATACGTACGAGAGGTTCCCGATCCCACGGCGGTAGTAGCTCCTTCCGGATCTACTCCGGAAAAATCGGTAAAAACGAACGGATTCTGTGCCATCACATAAAAGCGGCATCTCGATAAGGAAGCCTTACTTACCAATGACTTAGGTAAAGTATATCCCAATGTAATTGTTTTAATCCGTAAGAAATCAGACTTTTCGTAATACAATGCAGATTCATACTCCATATTATCTTGCAGGCGATTGGGACGAGGGAATTCATTCGTCGGATTCTCCGGAGTCCAGTAATTATATTTCACATTATTGTTCCGATAGGGTTGATGATTGTAACGAATCCCGTTTTGCAACATTCCACCCAAGGTAGCATACATGATTACATTGAGATCAAATCCTTTATAAGTAAAATTATTACCCATGCTGAATATGTGAGAAGGATTCCGGTGTCCCAATATCTTCCGATCATTGGCAGCTGTAATTTTATTATCTCCGTCCACATCTCTCAATTTGATCATTCCGGGCTCAAACTTATGTCCGTTCGCATTGAATTTTTCCATTTCGGCCCGATCCTCGGGAGTATCTTGCCACACTCCTATCTTTTCATAATCATAATAGACCCGGACAGCCTCTCCGATAAACCATTTATTATCGATATCATCTATTTTTCCGTTATATAATTCTACAATTTCTTCTTTATTTGTACTGTACATGAAGCTCGTAGACCAGTTGAAGTCTTTTGTATCGACATTCACGGTAGACAAGCTCACTTCCAATCCTCTATTTTTAGTTTTACCTACATTGGTCAATACACTGGAATAACCGGAAACCACCGGAAGCTGTCTTTCCAATAATAAATCATTGGTATTCTGAAGATACGCATCTACCGTACCGCTCAATCGGCCTTTAAAGAAACTGAAGTCCAATCCCACATTCCATTGTCCGGTAGTTTCCCACGTCAACGTTTTATCGGGAAGAGATCCGGGTGCAAATCCGATTACATGATTTGTCCCGTAATTATAATATTTTTTGGATAATAATCCTTTGGTTTGGTACGGATCTACCGAAGAGTTTGCTGTCACCCCGTATCCGAATCGCAACTTAAGATTATCCAGATTATTATAATCTTTCATAAACGATTCTTCATTTATCCTCCAAGCCAAGGCAAAAGCCGGGAAAGAAACCCATTTATGTCCGTCCGCCAATCGGGAAGATCCGTCATAACGCATGGAAACGGTTGCATAGTACTTACTTTTATAATTATAATTCAACCGTCCCATAAAAGAAGCCAAACTCCATACCTGATTATTACTGTTATAGCCGGCAATAGTCAATGCAGACGCAATATCGTTGTAAAGCAAATCATCCGAAGGCAAATCCTGAACGGTAGCATCAAGACTCTCGGTCCGGTTTCGTTGAACCGATTGCAACAAGGTTCCGCCGAACGAATGTTCCCCTACTTCCTTATTGTAAAACAAAAGATTTTCCAAGGTGTATGCATAGGTATTGGATTTTGCATTTTTAGCTTGATTGACTTGCCCTTGACGGGCTTTTCCTGAAGCAAAACTGTAATCATCAACCGTATAATAATCAATCCCGGCATTCAAACGATAACTGAGCCCGTCAAGGGGTAATTTTATTTCTCCGAAATAACTTCCGAAAAAGCGATTTGTTTTCTTGGGATTTACCACCGCACCTTTTACCAAATATTGCAGAGGATTCCACCATTGTGTATCCACTCCGGAAGTACACTCCGTCAAGTTTCCTTCGTCATCATACAAACGGCCCAGCGGATTCACCCGCCAATTATCCTGAAAATTGGTTCCTCTTTTATTAATGGAATGAGAAAACTGAGTTTGTCCTCCCACTTTCAACCAGTTATTCACTTCACTTTCCAAATTTAACCGTACAGAATAACGCTCATAATCTTGGGTTTTATATATCCCTTCGTTCTTATAATAAGTAGCTCCTAAGGCAAACTGAGTCTTTTCGCTTCCGCCCCGGATACTTGCCTGATGATCGGTCACCATCCCGGTCCGTTCCACTTCGTCCCACCACAAAGCCCCCGAACGAACTTTGGATGGATCATAATTCCCGTTGTCATCATAAGCTCTTGCAATCGATTCCCACGTATATGCATCCACCGGGGCTCCGTTGGGGTCCTTTGCATTTCCTCCGAAAGAAGGGATGGTATAATCCAACGCTTTATTGGGAACATTGGAATTGTATTCTCCCGCAGCCCGATAGGATTCGCGTACATAAGCAGCATATTCGGCTCCATTCATCAATTCCAATTTATTTTGGATCGTTTGGAATCCGTAATATCCGTTGTAATCTACCTGTACTTTTCCGCTTTTTCCTTTTTTGGTAGTGATAATAATTACCCCATTGGCTCCCCGGGAACCGTAGATCGCTGTTGCAGAAGCATCTTTAAGCACATCGATCGATTCGATGTCTCCGGGAGGTATTTCATCCAACGCTCCGGTAAGAGGTATTCCGTCTACTACATAAAGCGGGTCATTACTTGCTTTAATGGAACGGGTTCCGCGAATGAGGACTGATGAACTTGATCCCGGTTTCCAGTCACTGTTGGTTACCAACACACCGGCCACTTTTCCCTGTAACGATTGAGCGGCTGTTAGCCCCGGGCTTTCCTGAATCTTTTGAGCATTAATGGAAGCTACCGATCCGGTCAGGTCTTTTTTCTTAACCGTACCGTAACCCACTACTACCACTTCTTCCAGCTCGGAAATGAATTCACTCATGGTTACATTTATCACAGTTTGATTTCCAACCGGCATCTCCACCTCATTATATCCGATATAATTGAATTTCAACGTCGAATTTGGAGAAACCGCTAACGTATATTCACCATCCAAATTCGTTATGGTACCATTGGATGTTCCGGTTTCTGTAACGCTCACCCCGATCAGGGGTTCTCCCCCGGTATCGGTAACCGTACCGGAAATGGTTCTTTTATTTTGCTGACCATACATATTTATGGAATGTATGGACAAGAAAAACAGGAGTAAATAAATAATAGTACTTTTCATGATATTTTATAAATTAAAAAATAAAATAATTTAGCTTTTCAATCGGGTTTCTTCTCTTCACTCATCACGGTATTTTTACATTTCTCATAAGCAACTTTATTAATTTATTATTTTTACGACCTATTATGTTCATATTATTTAAGGAGTATAACTTTGGAAAGCGCCGAACATAACCGATCGGCAAAAGCCATTCCTTTCTTCTTCATTTCATTCCAAGTTAAAAGTTTCTATCATTTCCATGCACATTCGACTATTGTGGTAAGGACATTTCCAGAAGCCGGCTTTGTCTTCCGATCGGTTAATGCTTCCGTCGCCGGTCCGGCTCCAAAACCATTCTCCCGATTCCCGGTCGATCAGTTGATTACGGATATAATCCCAGAGTCGCTTTGCTTTTTCTTTGTTGCATACATTTCCCGAATTCCGATAGGCATACATAAAACCGACCACTCCTTCTGCCTGGACCCACCAGTGTCGTTCGGTGTCAATCCGGTTGTTCTCTTTCTCATAGCTCAAACTTCCGTCTTTCAACAATCCTTCTCCGGCAGCTTCGGATATTTTCAGTGATACCGATTTCACCGAATCGTATAATCCGGAATCACCTGCTATTGCGGCAGCTTCATACAGCAACCAGGAAGCTTCAATGTCATGACCGTAAGAGATGATGTCGGATTTACCGTTCCAATACTCATCAAAAAACAGATTCAAATGATAGTTTTCTTTGTTAATTATCTTCTCCAAAAAGATTACGACCAATTCTTTATGAGCCTTCCTCAATTGCTCATTGTTCCATATTTTGCAAAGATTTGTATAA
>DAIQOU010000310.1:0-5736 GCA_036787725.1 Bacteroidales bacterium | reverse complement strand
AGTCTCGGAGAAAAAATGGGCGAGTCTCTCATTACTGCATTCAAAAACGGTACAAATGCAGCCGAAGAGTTTAAAAAAAATATAGTTGGAGTGTTGGAAGAAATCGGAGAACAGATGATAAGAAACTTGTACTTCCAAAAAATCATGGATGAATATTCCCAAACACTGGAAGATGCATATAAAAAAGAACGTACCGGAGGAGAAGAAGAAAATGCGAAAGATTTGCAAAATGAAATTATTGCGGCTACAAAAACTTTCTTTGATGACTACACAAAACAAACAGAAAACGCTGAAAAATTCTTAAAAACATTTCAAGAAGAAGCTGCCAAATCCGGTTTTGAATTGTATACTCCCACTCCCGAAAAAGAAACACGCCAAGGCATTTCCGGAGAAGGACTGGCTCGCGCCTCTCAAGACAGTATCAGCGAACTTTCCGGTCGAATGCTTGCCGCCAATATGTATCTATCGGAACAAAAAACGCTCGTTGATGAAATAAACAAGAATGTACAATTAATCGCCTCCTCTACCGGAGGAAGTAAAAAGGGCGAACTGATTCAAAATATCGAAACCAATACGCTTTCGTTGGTTCAACTCTCTCAAAGCATGTTGTATTCATTACAGGAAATCAAACTGGACACGGTCCGACTGAAAGCCATTCAGGAAGGGATCGATACCATGAATCTCCAAGGAATAAAAATTAAATCATTATGATACGAGGACAAGCTTTTTTAGATGGGATCGATATTGCCAACTACGGTTTATCGATCACCAAAGGGGGATATAATGACTTATTAACTTTCCCCCCCATTAAAGATGTATATGTAAACGATTGGCAGGAAGAAGACGGCATTGAACCGGATCTGAAAGAAATAAAACTTAAGCCGAAAGAAGCTCAAATTTCCTTCCACATCCAACCCTATGCGTTTGACAACGATTTTACGGCTCGATTCACCAAACCGGGATATCATACCTTTGAGATTCCGGCCTTGCAAACCCAATGGAAACTGAGAGTTAACGAAGAATCTTCCAGAAACATTACCAAAAACGGAAAATTTCTTACCCTAAAAGTAACGGACGATTTTCCACAAGAAATCTTCGGGCATTCCGCAAATCCTTCCGGTTACGGATTTTCATTTCTCAAATCTCCTTATGCATTAGACGGAACTTTTCTGAACGAATACGGAATCATTGTCAAAAACGGTCAAGAAGAACTGGAAAAAATGCCTGCTGTGAAATCCACACTCAGCCGGGATATTTCCATCATTGACGGAATCGAATACGACACCGGGCAAGTTACTTTCAAAGAAAAAGAAATTCACCTCAACTGTTGTTTCCTTTGCGATTCCATCAGTCGTTTCAAAAAGAATTATATCGCCTTTTTCAATCAACTGATCCAACCCGGAGAAAGAGGATTGTATTCAGAAAAGAACGGAAAAACGTATCGTTGTTATTACAAGAGTACGGATTCCTTCCAAATCCTGTCACTCAAAAATACGGCGATCCAATTCAATCTCACTCTCGTCCTGTTGTCTTTCCGCATCAACGAAACCGATTATTTACTGACAACAGAGGATAACCTATTCATCATAACAGAAGACAATATTTACTTTTTAGACTTATTATAATTATGGCAGATTACGTAAAAAAGAAAGTTTCCGAACTACCGGAGGAAACTAATTTATCAGGACTTTGGGCATTCGGTTACCGAGCCGGATCATCAGTAAAAATTTCCATGAATACTTTAAAAGGCAATGTCGGTCCGCAAGGACTCAAAGGAGATACCGGTCCACAAGGACTACAAGGTATTCAAGGCCCAAAAGGAGAAAAAGGGGATATCGGAATACAAGGATTGCAAGGTACCCAAGGACCCAAAGGAGAAAAAGGGGATATCGGAATACAAGGATTGCAAGGTATTCAAGGCCCAAAAGGAGAAAAAGGGGACACCGGAATACAAGGACCTCAAGGTATTCCAGGGCTTAAGGGAGAGAAAGGGGACACCGGAGAACAAGGGGCTCAAGGCATTCAAGGTCCTAAGGGAGAGAAAGGGGACACCGGAGAACAAGGGGCTCAAGGCATTCAAGGTCCTAAGGGAGAGAAAGGGGACACCGGAGAACAAGGAGGCCAAGGCATTCAAGGTCCTAAAGGAGAGAAAGGAAACACCGGAGAACAAGGACCCCAAGGCATTCAAGGACCCAAGGGAGAAAAAGGAAACCGGGGGGAAAAAGGAGAACAAGGGAACGCCTTCAAAATCGCAGGGCACTTCGATACCGTTATCGAAATGGAGACGGTTTTTCCCGACGGTTCGGAAATAAACGGCGTTTTCGAAATCGGAAATACAGTTCCTTACAACTACTATTATTGGGATCCGATCTCTTCCTCTTACCTCAACATGGGAGCCATACAAGGCGTTAAAGGAGACAAAGGAGACTCCGGAGAACAAGGCCTCAAAGGTGAAAAAGGAGAGCAAGGCATTCAAGGTATTCAAGGACCCAAGGGAGAAAAAGGAGAGACCGGGGAACAAGGAGTGCAAGGCCCGAAAGGAGACCGGGGAGAAAAAGGCGAAAAAGGAACGGACGGCAAAAACGGACGTGATTGGGCAATTCCCGATATCGATCATGTTCCGGAGGAATCCGATCTTTCTTACCAATTGAACGGAGAAGTCCTTCATTATCCGATTGGAGGAGAGGTCCGTTATTTCGATGAAGATTCCGAAGAATATGTTTTTTACAAGCTGTTCGATAAAGACGAAAACGGAGCAATATGGAAACCTTCCGGAAGCGGAGGTACCGAAATATTGCCGGAAACAATAAACATAACGCTTAAAAGCAATCAAAGTTCCACTGCCGATCTGAACGGTGCGATCATCAAGATAAAATACAAAAATCAAGAACTTGATTTTATTTGGGAAAACGAACCCTTGGCCGTATCCGTTCCGGGGAAAGTCGAATACACCATATCTGTTTCCGGCATTGAAGGCTACAAAACTCCGGCGCCCACTGTTTTAACCGCCATTCCGGGTAATTCCCGGAGCGTGGAGCTTGTTTACGAAACGACCGTTTTATCCATAACAGTCAAATCGAATCAGCCGGTACCGGATATGAATCTTGCAGGATCGAAAGTCATCGTTACCTGCGACGAAACCGAAAAAGAATACTATTGGTCTACCGGTGCGATTTCCGTTAAAATACCGACAGGAGAAGAATATACCGTTTCTGTATCGGGTGCGGAAGGGTACAAAACACCCAATCCCGTTTCGGGAATCGCCTCCGGAAATTCGGGAAGTCTGACGCTCGACTACCTGAGCGAACGGGTAAGCTTGTCGACAGGCGGCATGTCGGGAAAGAAGATTACGATTAAAGACAAAGCCGACGGAAGTACGATTAAAACACTTACTTCAACCGCTTCTTTCGTATATGTCAATATTCCCTTCGATATCCGGTACGAAATAAATTTCGAAGCAGTAAGCGGATACATTACCCCGGAGCCCGTCTCTTTCACGGCATCGCAAGTATCCCGATCCGTTACGACTGCATACATACAAATAGACATTACAATGATAACATTCCCGAATCAGGCGAATCCCGGAATCGATATTTCGGGAGACCGAAAGGCAATAACCGACATTTTGTCCCTTCATCGCCGGTGTCTGGTCAAAACAAGCGGAACCAGGGAAGTAACGATTGCCTACTTGAGCAATAGCAATTCGGCCCGTTACGAGAACGGAACGACCACGGCACAGCTCAACGGAACACAAGGCGATATAATGATTTATTGTCCGCGGTATTATTACAAATACGAAGTGCACGGAACGGGGTATAAGTATTCCTTTTCTCTTACAAAAATCGACGATACATGGAAAGAACAGGAAGAATGCCTGATCGGTGCTTTTAAGGCGTATATGTTAAGCAACAAACTCTACAGTCGAAGCGGAGTGACTCCAAAAACGGCGGCTTCTTACAATCAATTTTGCGGATGGGCAAAAGCCAAAGGAGCGGGGTGGCAGATCGTGGATTACGAGATGCATAAATCGATTGCCAACCTGTTCTGTGCCAAGTATGGGACACGAGACTCACAAGGAATATGCGGATACGGTACCACAGCTTTGAAAGCTACAGGAGCGACCGCTTCGATCGGAAATGCCGATACGGCGGCACAAAATGCAGGCAGCATATCGTTCCTCGGACTGGAAAACTGGTGGGGAGACTGTTTTGAATTTATGCAGGGAATTCATGTTCCGGCAGTCGGAGGTCCCGCCTTGGTCTACAAAGGAGATTACGTAGGGAAAACGGCCGCCGAACTGACCGCTGCGGGAGTTTCTTTCCGATCAACTGTTGCCCCTGCAGACGGATATATACGATCTGTGAACGCAGGTGAGTATGCAGACGTGATATGCAATACCGTCGGAGGAAGCAGTTCTACCTATTTTTGCGACTATTCCTTCCGGACTTCTCTTGCTCAGGCGGCCGTCCTTCGGTCAAGCTCGGGAAATGGCACTGAAGGAGGAATTTTCCTTTTGAGTCACGTCGCCGGAGCCGATGAAGTGGTCACCTATGTAACTGCCGGTTCCCGTTTAGCCTTCCGGGGTACCATAAAAGTCGAAAGCAATCCGACAACATTCATTAATCTTCCAAACAATTAAAAAAATGAAAAGAATACAAGGGGATTTGAATCCCGAACAAACGGAAAACATCGGCGGCGGACTTTGGGCCGTTCGCTTCGATATTCAAAAACAAGAGAAAGGATACGATTATTACGAAAAGTTCTTTGCCGGGGAACCTGCAACAGAAGACGTTCGCCCCCTTCTGATCGAAGCAATCGAATGGTATGACAAAAGCGAAAACGTGAATTCGTTCCTTATCGGCGTAATTCCCATGTGGTTGGATAAGGCTACACGTACGGGACTGGCTTATACCATCACAGTGGAAGAAACATTGGGAAACGAAACAACTTCGCTTTGGTACGAATCGGAACCTCCCGTGGAGTTCACCCTGCCCGTTGAAGTCATGAAGCAAATGCTCGGAGCCGTCGAGGTTTATGCAAAGGAAACTTACAACGTTACGCAAAAACACAAAGCAGCAGTGTACGAAATCGAATCGGTTGAAGAATTGCTTCAATACGATTTCAGAAGCGGCTATCCCGATAAACTTGAATTCGAATTATGATCACTCTATCTTTTATCCTATTTTTGATTTACCTGTTCGGAACGGTTTCCGTATTCGGAATACCGGAATCCGTTTCGGACACGTATTATCAATGGAAGCAAAAAGAACCGAAGCTTTCGGTTCTTTTCCCCCTGTTTTGTGTGCTTGCCGGCACATCGCTCCTGTCGGGATGGGTCGTTTTGTCCGAAGGGCGTTCCTATCAATTCCTGACCTTCTTAGCCCCGGCAGCTTTGGTATTTGTCGGTGTTGCCTGTCAATTCAAAGAACAATTGACCCGAACCGTTCATTACGGAGCAGCCGTTGTTTGCTTTGTGTGCGCTCTTCTCTGGCTTTGGCTCGAAGGCCGGTGGTTTTTACCGGGAATCCTGTTTTTTCCCTGTCTGTGTATTGCCTTTTTTAACCGCAACAATTGGCTCTTCTGGATTGAAACCGCCGCATTTATATCTGTTTATTTAACATTAATAACAATATGATTATCCGCCATTTTACCTCTCCACACACCGGCTTTAGTATGAATAACCGAGGACCGGCGAAACTCAGCCCGCGGTAAGCGTACCTCATTCGCAGCCTACCC